>JBBSSO010000033.1:0-10376 GCA_038241905.1 Cytophagales bacterium
AAAAAATTACGGTAGGTGGTCCGGATGTGGCTTTGCGGCGTAGCGCAAGAACCGCCTCGCAGCACCATTTGGTTAATCATGAATTTGCCGTTGTATTCGCCTAGAGCGCCGGGAGCGGTGTTAAAACCTGGATACGGGAAATACCCGCTGTACGTCCATTCCCACGTGTTGCCGAGCAAATGAACGGTTTCTGGCCTGTTTTTTGAAAAATTGCCCGAAACTGGCGCCAATTGGCCCGACTCTAAAAAATTTCCCTGATTTAAAGATGAAGCATTTTGCTGTTGCGCCAAAGCTTCCCATTCAAATTCCGTAAGCAGCCGGTGGCCGCTCCAGTTGGCATAAGCCACGGCTTCATAAAAGCTGATGTGCGTTACGGGCGCCTGTAAATCTACTTTTTTAGTGCCATGCAACGTGAAATAGTGCCAAACACCATCTTCTTCTGGGTACCAATACAAAGGCGCTTGCCAGTCCTGTTCTTGCGCCATCCGCCAACCTTCATCCAGCCAAAAAGAGAAATCTTGATAGCCGCCCGCCTCCATAAATTGCAGAAATTCGCCGTTGGTAACCGTTAAAGCACGAGCCTGAAACGACGCCAAAAATACTTGATGCGCACTTTCTTCATTATCAAAGCAAAAATCTGGGCCCTGGTGCCCGATGGTATACAAACCTTCCGGAACGGTTATCCAGGCGTTTTCAGCCTGATTTTCAGAAAACAGGCCGGAAACAGCCGGGGCTTCCGGCAGGTAAGCTGGCAGCAACGGATTGCAACTTAAAATATATTTAATATCGGCGACTAGTAATTCTTGATGCTGCTGCTCATGCTGCAAACCTAGTTCAAACACCGGCCAAATTTCGGACTGTTCCTTGAAGCGCTTATCAGAAAGCGCTTGTTCCATTGCCGCATCCACGTAATCGCGGTACGCGTAAATATCAGCAAGAACCGGCCGCGACAAAGTGCCGCGGTCTGAGCGGGCCACCCGACTGCCCATGCTGTTGTAATAAGAATTAAAAAGAAAAGCGAACTGCGGATGGAACACCTGGTAATCAGGCAAATGCGGAATCAAAATGAAGGTCTCAAAAAACCAAGTAGTGTGGCCCAAATGCCATTTAGGCGGGCTCACATCAACCATGGGCTGCATTACGGTGTCTTCGGGCGTTAGCGGAGAAACCAAGACTTTGGTCTGCGCCCTGATGGCTTGATAACGTTTTAAGAAGTTGGCAGCGTTTTCTGGTAAAATTGAAGGCATAGGTAGGGTAGTAATCGTTCTTTCTAAACTGCATTTTAGCTGAAAGGTTATACCTTCACGGCTCCGTCCTATTCTTATGTCATTTGTTTTAACTCCTTTTACTCGCCAGTTGCAGTTTGCATTTACTGCCAAAACGTCGCGCGGTGCGCTTCAAGTGCACCAGGCTAACTACCTGCGTTTGCACCACACCCAGAATCCGGCGCAACAAAGTTGGGGGGAATGTTCGCCGTTGCCGGGCCTTAGCCCAGATTTCTCTCCATCGTTCTATTCTGAAGTGGAAGATTTGTGCCTGCAGTTTAACCAGTTGCAGGTAGAATCTGCTGAGGATCCTCGCCAAACTGATTTCTGGAAATCTTTATTTTTAAAACCCTCGGTGCGTTTTGCTTGGGAAACTGCTTGGTTAGATTTTTTAAGAGGAGGGAAGAGAAATTTGTTTGATTCTCCTTTCGCCAGAGGCGAGGAAGGAATTAAAATTAACGGGTTGGTTTGGATGGGCGACCCTGCGTTTATGCGGCGTCAAATTGAACAGAAACTAGCGCAAGGTTATTCTTGCCTTAAAATGAAAATTGGCGGATTAGATTTCAACCAAGAACTCCGGATTCTAAGCGAAATAAGAGAAGTGGCAGGAGCCGACCAACTTGAATTGCGCTTAGATGCCAACGGGGCGTTTGCGGCTAAAGATGCCGAGGAAAAGCTGCGTCGGTTGGCCCAGTTTGCCGTTCATTCCATTGAGCAGCCCATAATGGCGGGCCAAAAAGAGGCTTTGCAGCAGTTGTGTCAAGTTTCGCCCATTCCCATCGCCTTAGATGAAGAGTTAATTGGTATTTCTAATACAGAAGATTTTTGGCCGCTGCTTAACATGATTCGGCCGCAGTATATCATATTAAAACCTACTTTGCTGGGAGGATTGCAGGTTTGCCGCTCTTGGATTCAAGCTGCTGAGTCTCTAGGTATTAACTGGTGGCTAACTTCTGCGCTTGAATCTAACATTGGGCTAAACGCCATCGCGCAATTTGCCGCCGATACCGAAAATCCGCTGCCCCAAGGCTTAGGAACGGGCCAACTTTATCTAAATAATTTGGCATCCGGATTAGAAATAAAAGGAGAAAAATTATGGTACGTCCCTAGCTTAAAATGGGAATTGCCTGCGTAACGCGTTCCTTTTTATTCAAAAACACTGACAAATACCAAGCATTTATTAAAGTGGAGGTTAGAAATATTGTAGGTCTGTTTTAGGCTTGTTTTTAGAAAAACAGGCCTAAAACAGATTTAATTCATGAATTTTTCTCGGACTAACTTGGGAACGCCTACCGTGGCTTTTTCTTGAATAAGAGTCAGATTACGCCGGTTTGAAATAGTTGGAATGTTTGGATCAATGACAAAAACGGGGGTGTTTGGCCGAGCGTAAGAAAGCAAACCCGCCGCCGGATAAACCTGCAAAGACGTTCCAATAACCAATAGAAAATCAGCTTGTTCAGTTAAGTGAATGGCTTGCTCCATCAACTCAACGGGTTCTCCAAACCAAACAATATTAGGCCGCAGCTGGCTGCCTTTTTCGCAGTTTTCGCCAAGATTTAATTCCCAGCCGGTCATGGGGTAAATTAGAGATTCATCAATTGAGCTGCGGTTTTCAAACAGTTTACCGTGCAGGTGCAGTACTTGGGTAGAACCGGCTTTCTCGTGCAAACTGTCCACGTTTTGGGTCACGATGTGGACGTTATATTTTTCTTCTAATTCCACCAATGCTAAATGCCCAGCGTTTGGCTCAACGTTTAAAGCGCTTTTCCGACGCTGATTGTAAAATTCCAGCACCAACTTCGGATTTTTTTGCCAACCCGCCAACGAGGCAACTTCCATGACATCATGGCCTTCCCATAAACCATCAGCGTCTCTAAACGTTGCCAGACCACTTTCTTGACTAATTCCGGCCCCGGTCAGGACCACTATTTTCTGTTTCATTTTAGGAGATGTTATGCCAAAATTAAGCGACAAATTAGGTTCCTTATAAAAAGAAGCCTCTGTTTTAGGCCTGTTTTTCTAAAAACAGGCCTAAAACAGAGGCTGATTATAGGGGGTAAAACCAAATGTACACAATGGGGGAATGGGCGCGAACGCGCAAAAAGGGCGATTGCAGAAAGTGGGCCGCTATTTTGGGCGGTTTAAGCGGTGCTTGGCCTGAAAAAACCAACTGTACATAAATACCATTTAGTACCATATCTCTACCATTATCTGCGGGCTGCCTGCACCAAAGTTACGGCAAACTACCATTGAACCCCTGGAAACCGCCTAGAACCACTATAAACCCAATAATTAAGCGCTTCAGTTAGCATTGTTCCCACAAAAGAGCCTCGTTTAAACATCCTTTATAAGGGTTTTAAACGAGGCTCTTTTGTGTGGCTTGTAAGCACAAAATATGTCTGGACGGACAGTTGGACGGACAGTTGGACGGACAAAGTGGGGTTAACCGGCTACTGTCTGGATAGGGTATAATTACTGCTATGGGTTGGGAAACAGTATGTAAACAAAGAAACACCCCCCTTTAAAGTTTTGACTGTAAATTATAAAAAACGGATATTAATCTGATAATCAAGGTTTTGTATTAAATATATAGAAAAAGAGTGGTAAAAAACCTGTGTGCGAAGCTCTATAAGGCCTATTCAAGCCTTATTACCCCAATAACCAATGCAATACCAGTTATATCAGTCCATGGAATTTCAAACGAGTCATAATCTTTGTTGTCACTTGCAGCGGAAATTGTGGCTTTGTCAGGTCCTTTTTTCACTCGTTTTATCAAAATACCTTGCTCCTCTGTAGCCAATACATGGGCTTTGTTCCATTGAATAAATGTGCGTTCTCTTAAAATTCTGCAAGCAACAATGTCTCCGCTATTATACTTTGGGTACATGCTACTGCCTTTCACTCTAATCATGAAGTCTACATTATTAAAGTCCGGTACTAAGTATCGGTCTTGAATGTCCTGCTCTCTTATATTAAATAAAGCATTGCCAAATCCAGCCAAGGCTTCAGCCTCCACTAAAGGAGTTCCGGGCATCTGAATTTTCAAGACTTGCTTTGTATAGTCAATGCCCCAATTACCTTTTGGCCTTTCTTCAACTGGCCTGAGATTAATTTCTTGTCCAGAGTTCTCTAAATCAGCCCCTACAATCTCATCTAATGATTTGTGGAAGTAATCCGCAATAGCAAGTAAAGTTTCCACGCTTGGGGTCACTTTAGCTTCATAGGAAGCTATTTTGTCTCGTGTCAAATTGAACAGCTTTCCAAACTCAGTCTGGCTCATTCCAACTGAATCTCGCAAATGCTTGATATTCTGAGATATATAAGACATAAAGAGTTACTGTATAAAATAATATGTGAATTTTAAACACATTAATTTGCTAATGTGAATCTAATACACAATACTTGCGTATTAATTAGCGTGATGCGAAACGCTACTACTAACAAAAGTATAAATATTATGACCACATCAAAGAAAAAGGTTAGGTACCCCCAGAATTTACCTTTGAAACAGGCAGTAAAAGATTCAGGCTTTAAAATTTCTGGTTTAGCAAAACGGATTGGATACTGCTCACTTACTGTGAGCCAGACTATCAACGGTCACTATTTGGGAACAAAAGTGGTGCCTCTCTTGAGAAAGGAGTTGGGCCTAGACGAAACCCCCTCCTAACAAACCCTTCCTTAATAAATAGTACACCAAAGGAGTTGAAGCTATGCCTCATGAATGGAATAACATATTGGTAGTGACTGTAGACGAGCTTGTTCCGGTCTGGTTTAGCTATGATGCTTTGCAGAAAAGCGTGAAGCGTTATGAGAAACAAGATTATGGCATAAAGCGTGTTCAACGGGCTTGCTACGGACATCAGGCCTTATTTTCTTTTGATAGCTTACCTGCAAATGTGCAGATGGGGTTGGGAGACCCTCGCAAGCTTGACCACATTCTGGAGAAGTTCTATAAAGTGGATGGCGGTGCGGTCGCCTTCTATGGCTCATACCGTTTTGATGATGGTACCGCGCTTGATATGCAGTACCAAGAGAAATATATCATCAATGCCAGCGTGTGCAAGGCCGTGCTGGCATTGAAAGAAGCCAGAGAGAGAGACCGCCAAACTAAGAACATGAGTGCGGCAGGTGTATGGTCTTCTTTATGCGCTGATGCCATTTCTTTCAACAAAACGCTAAGCTCTAAGCACGGTGCAGAGCATTCATTTCCAGTGAATGAGCGGAGGTTCAAAGATGCAATAAAGGAATTTGAGCAGAACGGTTACGCTTCGCTTATATCTGCCAGACACAAGAACCAATACGCCCGCAAGGTAGATGCTGCCACCCTTCAGATGCTCAATAACATGTTTGTTTCTGAGCAACACAAACCCACACCTACCGACGTGAAGCGCAGATACGAGGCTTTCCTGTCCGGCTACATTGAAGTGATCAACAACGCGTCAGGCGAAATTTACAACCCCAAAGGCTTCCAGAAACTCAGTACCCGCACCATTACCGGTTACCTGGCACAGTGGTCCAGCAAGATAGGCACCTATGCCAAGAGAAGCGGGGACAGGCAGCGGCTAATGGGCCAGTTCAAGCCCTTCCACAGTATGGACAGGCCAAAGTTTGCGGGCTCCCTTATTTCCATAGATGACCGGCAGCCGCCCTTCAAGTGCATTGAATTGGACGGTGAGCGGATATGGTTCTACAACGGGCTTGACGTTGCGTCAGACGCATTCACCTGCTGGGTGTTCGGCATGTCTAAACAGGGTATTATCCTTGATTTTTACCGGCAGTTGGTGCGCAACTATGCAAAGTGGGGCTATGAACTGCCCGCAGAGCTGGAGGCCGAGATGAGTTTGAACAGTTCCTTCACTAATACCTTCCTGCGCGAGGGCTCCATGTTCCAGCATGTGCGCATAGAGGCCAACAATGCGCGTGGGAAGGTGATAGAGTCTCGGTTCAACCCACTTAGGCATAAGATAGAGAAAGAACTGGAGGGCTTCCAGCCACGGCCGCACGCAAAGAAGGAAAGCAACCAAGCCGGGCCGGGCAAGATTGAGCAAATCCCCTATTTACAAATTGTGGAGGGAAGCCTTGCCGCCATTGAGAAGTGGAACAACCTGCCGCACCCGGACCGCCCTGAGCTAAGCCGCTGGCAGTATTTTCAGGAGTGCCAGAAACCAGACCTGCGGCCCACAAACTACCAGGGCATTCTGCCATACATAGGCTACGAGACCAATACCAGCTGTAACGTGGGCCAGATCAGGCTACAGGGCCAGTACTTTCTTCTAGGAGAGAACGGCAAAGTGTGTACCGGCGAGAAACTGATCAGTCTCATGAAGCAGGTGGAGGGCGAGCAGATTAAAATCTACTGGCTGGACAATGACAAAGGATATGTGCTTAGGGCACTAGTGTATATAGGTACTCAGTACATCTGCGAGGCCGTGGCAAAGCCTACCTACAACCGCGCCAAAGTGGAACAAACTCCGGTAGACCACGCCAACCGCGAATTAATGAGCAGCTACGTGGCCACCATTGAGGCCTTCGGAAAGAGGCAGAAAGCGGCTCTGGAGAAAGTAACCATTCTTGACAACTCGCCTGTAAGGCCTAAAACCTTCATTATGCCGGACATCAGACGGGCCAGGCCAGTGGATTCCTTTGAGGATGCAGAGGTACTTGAGCCCTTGCCTCAATCAGAAGATTTTACTATGCCGCCTCCCGAAACTACCACCAGACGCAGCCTTTTACAGAGATTTTAAAAATTAATCTAGAAAGATATGTTACAGATCACCACTGAATTCAAAGAAAAAGTCCGCCTAACACTGGTGGCGCGCCAGGCAAACTTCCCAGATGACTCAGACTCTGTGTTTGCCAAGAAATTTGGGATACCTGGCACTATCTACAGCAGAGTTAAGAAAGGAGATATTACCAAGGTGCTCAGTGATTCCAGATGGCTCCATTTAGGCCGTGAACTTGGAATTCACCTTAACCAAAGGCCCTGGAATATTGCCCGTACCGATGTTTTTGAGACCATTGAGGAAGATGTGCTATTCTGTAAGGAGTTTTCCAAAGCAAGGATCTGCGTGGACGAGTGCGAAATAGGGAAAACAACCACTGGTAAGTACTTGTCTCGCACGCTACAGAATTGCTTTTACGTAGACGCTAGCCAAGCCAAGACCGCCATGGTGTTTATCCGCCTCCTGGCCAAGTCGCTGGGCCTGGACGCCGGAGGCCGCTACGCCGATTTGAAAGCCGACATTAAATACTATCTACACATGCTGGAGCGGCCCGTGGTCATCATTGACGAGGCCGGAGATTTGGATTACGAAGCCTTTTTAGTGGTGAAAGAGCTCTGGAACGGCACCGAGAACACCTGCGGCTGGTACATGATGGGCGCTGAGGGATTCAGGGACAAAATAGCCAAGGGAATCCGCAAAAAAGGCGTGGGCTTTAAAGAGATTTTCAGCCGGTTTTCAAGCAGCTACACTTCTACTGTGCCCATTGACCGAAGCCAAAAGACAGATTTCTACCGCAAGTTGATCTCTGATGTTCTTTCGGTTAATATGAAAGACAAAGCCAAGCTGCCCGAAATAGTAAAGCGCTGCCTAATACAGGACGAAAGTGGCCAATTTGGGGGCCTGAGACGCGCAGAAAGCCTTTTAATTCTGATGGAAGGAGGTGACGCATGAGTAGGAAACTATGCACCAGAAACATCTTAGATTCTAACCCGCCGGTTTTTAAGCTAGATGGTATTTGGGAAGAAGTGCTGGGCTCACCAGAGCGCAACGGAGCTTGGCTTATTTGGGGGAAAGAGAAAAACGGTAAGACTTCTTTTGCCCTACAGTTGGCAAACTACCTGAGCCGCTCCCAGAAAAAAGAAGTCAAAGGCAAGTTAGTTAACGCCACCGAAAGCGTGTGGTACATCTCGGCAGAAGAAGGTCTTGGCGCCAACTTTAAGGCAGCCCTAATCAGAGTTGGCATACCCCATGATAAAAAAGCTCTCTTCTTCAGTGATTTCCAGACCCTAGATGAAATACGAAAAGGGCTTGTGACAGAAAAGTTGAAAGACGGAAAGCTTGAAAAGAAGAGAACAAAAATCAAGATCGTGTTTCTGGACAACATCACGGTTTATGCTGATTATCTAAAGCAAGGAGCATTAAGGGAATTGACAGAAGATTTTAAAGATGTGCTTTTCATCTTTTTGGCTCATGAGGAACGCGGCGACCCGGCGACCGCCGTTGGCAAGCTTTGTAGAAAATTAGCCAAGGTCATTGTGCATGTAAAAGGTATGGCATGCACCGTATCCGGCCGCTGCCCCGGCGGGAAGCTTGTGATTGACGAGGAGAAAGCAGCTATCTGCCACGGGCAGGATTAACCCTAAAACCCCTAAAAACATGAACAGTAGAGACACTTGCTTCAATGCCATGCGACAGGTTTGCGAAAAGCTGGGCCTAGCAATGATAGATGCTCTTGATGTGCAAGCTGACCTTGCCAAACAGTACGTCAATAGCCGAAATAAGGCAAAACAGCCCATCGCCTATGACCCAGAGGAGTTGGAATTGCTCTACCGCTTAGATGAACTATGGGTATTTGTCCGGCAGGTATGGGCTAACCGGGACCACTCCATATTAAGCCAGTTAAATCATTCTTTTTTTAATGCAGACCCAAAAGAATGGTACCGGCTCCAGCACAGACACACGCTTCTGCTCTGCTACCCCAGTGATTTAGTGGAACAAGCCTTTAGCCGTGAGCTCTACAAGATGGACCAAACCTTTCTCTCTTTTCAACAACTTTTAAACGCAGCTTAAACAATTTTTAAACCTTCAATTATTCTTAAAACAATGGCAAAAGCTAGAACCAAAAAAGTACTGATCACCGAAGACATCACCTTTTCAAACGCAGAAGAGCTGTTTGGCGAGTTCGCGACGGTAGATGCCAGAATCAACCAGATTACGGCCAAGATGGATACCGAAATCACGAAAGTAAGGGAGAAACACCAAGGGGTATTGTCTGAGTTGTGCGAAAAGAAAGACCAGCTGTTTGAGCGGCTCCAGCACTTCGCGGTCAACTCACCAGATTCCTTCACCAAAAAGAAGAGCCTTGATTTTACCCACGGCACCTTGGGTTTCCGTACTGGCAACCCCGCGCTAAAGCCGCTAAAAGGCTTTACTTGGAAAGCCATAACTGAAATGCTGAAGACTTTCCTGCCTGACTACGTGCGCACCGTAGAGGAACCCGCCAAAGACAAGCTGCTGGCAGACCGCGACAACGAAGACGTGCAGCCTCTCCTAGAGAAAGTGGGCATCCTGGTAGTCCAGGACGAAAGCTTCTATGTGGAACCTAAAAAAGAGACGGCCGGTGTGCTTGTTTAATTCACTCAATCCCGGCAGCGGTTGCTGCCGGGTTCAATGCCCTAATATTAAAAAGATGTCTTCAATCCAACGTCAAATACAGGAAATGGCTAAGAGTCATGTTTCTGAGACCGTGGCAGATTTTAGCCCCGGCTTTAAACAGGAAATCTCAGAAGAGATAACCGCAGACTACCTGGCAGGCGCCGCCGACTTAGCCAAATTCATGATAGAGAAAATAGAGGAAGGGACCTGTCTGGAGCGGGTGCAACTCTTCTGCCAAGAAGTAATCAATGAAGCTGCTTAATCTTTAAATACAAGACCATGTTTGGATTACAGACCAAGAAAATCAAGATAGAGAAGAAGTCAAGCCGGGGCAACAAATATGAGCTCTGGGTTTCTGCCGCCTTAAGTGAAACTGCTGAGTTTGCAGCCGACATGCACGACTTTAAGCGAGGTTTTAATAACAGGTTAGAAGATATGCCCAATCTTTCAATAGGTGCGCCCAGCCTCTTCTATAGGCTGGAGCAAAAAGACCCCAACAGCATAAGCAAGGGCTTTGAGTTGTGGCACTTGAATGTTGAGGGTGATAAGGACAGATTAGTTGCAGTGGTTTCAATAGAGGACTAGCCATGAGAAAGCCCTTCAACTACCGCCTTGCCGTGCTGCTTACGTGTCTCTTTTTCACATTCCTAGCGGCGCCCATCAACAGATTAGTAGAAAAACTCCACCAGAAAATTGAATTCTATGCAAACCAAAGATAACACCGGAGCTTGGC
>JBBSSO010000034.1:0-9982 GCA_038241905.1 Cytophagales bacterium
CTTTGGGTTTTTCGCCTTTTTGCCAGGTAATGCCTTCTTCGCTGAGCTTGGTTTTAATCAGGTAGGGCGGCTCATGGTCAATCAAAAACCCGTCTACCACGGCCTCGCGGTACGAGTACGTATACACCGCCGAGCCGAATATTTCTTTGGTGTGCAGCGCCGGTGTAGCGGTCAGCCCGATGGCGTAGGCGTCAAAATAATCCAGCACCATGCGGTACTTGCTGATGTAGTCCTGCTGGTCTTTGAAACCCAGGTCTTCTTCACTCAGTTGCTTGTCCAGCAGATAGCCGCGGTGCGCCTCGTCAATAATAATGCAGTCATATTGGTCCACGCTGGGAATGTTCTGCTCAGAGTCGTTGTAAAACAGGCGCTTGACCAGACTTTGCACCGTGGCAAATTGCAGGCGCGTGTCAATGTCGGGCACCAGTTCTTTCAGGCTTTTCACGTCATAGACCTCGGCGAACGTGTTCAGGTCTACTATCTTGTTGTCTTTAAACGCATTCATGGCCTGTATGCCCAGCAAGGTGCGGTCCACCAGAAACAGGATGCGGTGAAACCGGTTGGTTTGGATAAGGTGGTAGCACAAGCCAATAATAGTTCTGGTTTTGCCCGTACCGGTAGCCATGGCAAGGAGAGCCCGGCGGTCATCGGGCTGCTGGATTATCTTTTGCTCTACCGCCTGAATGGCTTTTATCTGATACTCTCTCAAGCCCAGGCCGCTCTTGTTTTTCAGGAAATCTAAGGGGGTAGTTTCCAGTTTTTGGTTTGCAGTTGCTATATCTTGTTCCCGCAGTTTCACCAGACCCACCGGCGAGTACCAGCCTTGCAGCGGCCTAGAAATATTGGTGGCCTTGCGGACGTCTAAGAACCAGATGCCGCTCTTGGTTTTAATTTGTTCCAGATACGGCCTTCCGTTCGTAGAGAACAGGAACGGCACTTTGTAAGTAGCCCATTCGCCCAGCAGCACCGCTCCGTGTTTATCCGCCACCAGCTCGGCGTAGATTTTAGACTGCGCCAAATTGGTGGATATGTCCTGCACCCATTTTTTGGCCTCTACAATACCGTACAGCTCTAGCCCGATGAACAAGGCGTAATCGGCCCATTTAGAACCCGCAGGCCATTCAGCGATGGCCAGGTTCTTGCCCTTTTGGGGCAGCGTTTTGTTTATCTTGAAGTTGAGGGTATTTGTATCAGCTTGCCACCCGGCTTTTCTAAGTTGTGCATCAATCAAATCGCGCGTTTCAGCCTCCGACATTTCTATCTTGCTGGCCGCTAGTTCAGATTTCTGCTGAATGACTTGTTCTTTCTCTTTGGGCAGTCCCGCCGTTTCCCGCTCTGCCAGCAACCCTTGAAACCGCTGCTCCAGGTCTTTGTACTCACTTTCCAAAACGTGCAAGGCGTGCCGCGTATCCAGGTTTTCCGGTACGCTAAACTTTACTGCCGTTAAATCTTTGGGGGCGGTGGCGTAAGTCTCATAAAACCATTTGCTTATTTTAAAAGACAGGAACAGCGCATGTTTGGCCTCGTCAATAGTGGCCTTGTTCTGGTGAACCGCTACGTTGCCTTTCTCCTTTATATGAAAGAATAGATCCTTGATGTTGGCAGGCAGCACCCGTTCAAACTCCAAGGTTTTAAGACGATTATGAAAGGAGTTTTCCAGCGGAAACTCCAGATGGTGTTCTTCAAATAACTTCTCGGTGAGCCGCTCCCCAAATTGCCTAATCTTAAACAAACAAGTGACAGGGTCTTGGTGCAGGTTAAATTCTGCTGCCTGCCCAATATTGAATAGAATAGGAAATTCTGCTTCTAAATGGCTAAAGTTGGATGGGGTCATGAGCAATCAGGCTTCGAAGCTTTTTAAAAGCAAAAGATAATAGAATTAATCAGTAAAAAGTCTCTAAAATTATATTTATCAATAAAGTTCGTGTAATGATATGCCTAATTCTGAAGGAATTCTACCTTTCAATTAGGTCTATAAAGAAAGTATAGGTTTGGGTACCAAATTTAAACAAGCTCTCATAACGCTGATCACTAAATTTCTTGGCTTGCTAAAATAATTCTGTTTTCGGCCTGTTTTTTAGAAATCAGGCCCAAAACAGAAAGCATAGCACAAAGCTCTTTTGAAACCATTTGCCATAAGTAAATTCAGCCCCAAGATTATTTCTGATGCAAACATTTTCGAGCACAAAAAAGCCACTTACAAGTTTTACCTCGTAAGTGGCTGATTTTCAACGTGGGCCCAGCTGGAATCGAACCAGCCACCTACTGATTATGAGTCATACCCAAAGGCCTATTTTCTATTAATACCATTTCACAAATATTACTTAAATACTTAACTAAGCGGCATTTAGGCAATATTTATTTATCGTTATTAATTGCTATTTCTATATTTTGTGTGCAAATTGTGTGTACATTCATTCTTTGCACACACTTATGATACCGGTACACACTTCTATAATTCTTGATACCAGACGGCCGCTCAAAGATGGTACTTACCCTGTAAGGCTTAGAATCACATTCCAGAGGCAACGCAAATACTATAACACTAACCATTCTTTAACGGAATCAGACTTTGCAAAAACCCAAGCGGAAAAACCGAAAGGCAAATTTAAGGACTTGCTTATCACATTCAATGCGAAGGAACAGAAAGCTTTAAACATCATAAAAGACCTTGACCCTTTCTCTTTTGAGACTTTTGAGAAAAAACTTTTAAACGTCGTCGCAGCGAATGACGCGTTTTCTGCCTTTGAACTCCAGATAGAAAAGCTTCACAAAGAAGGAAGAACAGGTACAGCCAATAGTAATGAAAGCGCTAGTTTTTCACTACTGAGCTTTACTCTGAAAGAACCTCTAACCAGAAACAAAGGCTTGTCTATTGCAGCGGCAAAGGCCAAAAAAGAGAACCTTTTAAAAAGGAGAAAACCCCTACCCTACTCTACTATTACTGTAGAGTTCCTTTCAGAATATGAAAGATGGATGTTAGCCAACGGTAATTCTATTACTACTATAGGTATGTACCTACGTGCTCTAAGGGCAATCTATAATAATGCAATCGCAGCCGGTGAGGTTAGTCTGGAGCAGTACCCTTTTGGGAAAAGAAAGTACCAGATACCAGCCGGAAGAAATATTAAGAAGGCGCTAGTTTTGGCAGATATTGAGAAAATATTCAAATACCAGCCATCGACGGAAAGCGAGGAAAAGGCCCGGGATTTATGGATCTTTTCATATTTGGCAAGCGGAATAAATATTAAAGATTTAGCCCGCTTGAAGTACTGCAATATTGACGGAGAACGGATATCATTTTTAAGGGCCAAAACGGAGCGGACCAGTCGCCAGAACAGCAAATACATAACTGTTATGCTAACGCCTGAGGTAAGGCAGATAATCGAACGCTGGGGCAATAAACCCGCCTTTGGTGAAAATTATGTTTTCCCTATCCTGAAAGAAGGTTTAACCCCACAAAAAGAAATGGCAACAATCAAACAGGCCATTAAAGCAATCAACTTGTATATTAAGCGTATAGCGGCCGCCGTAGGCATAGAAAAAGAAGTTACCAGCTACACGGCCAGGCATAGTTACGCTACTGTGCTGAAGCGCGCCGGGGCTCCTATAGAGCTTATTTCAGAATCGCTAGGGCATAGTAATTTACGCACTACTGAAAGTTACTTAGATAGCTTTGAAGACAACGTGAAACGGCAATACTCAGCACAATTAACGGCATTTAACAAATAGAAATAATGGGAAATTTTAATGTTGACATAAATCGTGTAATTAAGGACATACAAGAAGAGTTGGGAGATAGTTGGAAACTTGAAGACCTATTTAAGGTGAAAGCTGAAGATAAGATTTTTCCTAATGCTTTCCTTAGAGAGAAAGGATATGAGCCTTTTATTTTAACTAACCAAACACGAACGGCGGCAACTGAATCAGACTTTGAAGAAATTTATAATAGAGAGTCCAAGGCGCGCGATATTCAAAATACTGCTGAAGCACACCAAACATTCAAAATAGATTTAGCTGATCACACTAAGGAATTAATAATCCTGTACAAAAAAATCAGAACTTTTGACGGTGGAGCTAGAGACTATAGTCTTATCTCACTTGCAGAAAGATTTATTATTTATTTACGCCCTTCAGGAAAGGAGGCAACTCATGTTAAAACTATTGAAAGTAATTCAAGAAACAGCACGAAAGAAAAAATTAAGAAACATTTTGAAAAGTTAGATACAAATGGCTGGAAATATGCTTTTAAAGAAGAATCTAGTTATAAATCTTTTATAGATATTCTTACAAGCTTTTTTGAACAAAAGGAAATGAATCTGCCTGATCGGGCAATTGAGCTACACAAAGGGTGCAAAACTAGGCTTGCTCCGCTTTTTAGGGAAATCCACGACGAGTTAAAGCAAGGTAATTTGAAATCTGATTATAAATACCACGATTTAATAAGAATTTTAAAGCCTTTTAAAGATTTAACAAATGACCAAATTTATAAGGATATAACTAGGTAGAATAATTAAAAAAGAATAAAAATTACTACCCGCAAAACCCACCTTTTAACCCGCAAAACCCATACCTAATATTGCATAGAACTTATAAATATCTATGCAATGGACGTAACCTTTGAATCATTACCAAGTGCCGTTGCCCAACTTTTCAACAAGATGGACAACATAGAAAAGCTTTTACTAAGCCAAAGTAAAAAGGCTGTTGTAGAACCGGATCAGCTTCTAAACATAAAGGAAGCGGCCAAGCATTTAAACCTAGCGGTACCTACCATTTACGCAATGGTTGGCAGGAATGAGATACCTTTTTCCAAGAAATCAAAAAGGCTCTATTTCAATAAGCAAGAACTTACTGCCTATATTCTTTCAGGTAGGAAAAAGACTATTGCGGAAATTCAAGCTGAAGCGACTGAGCAAGTAGTCTCTAAAAACAAAAAAGGTTAAGGATATGCAGAAACATAACCCTAACCCCGGAAACTCTTTGTTTGACGACCAAGGCAAAGATAAGAAAATCACGCACTTTCTACAAGCAGTACCCTACCTTACTTTTTCAGAGAAAGGTCTAGCGAATATTGCCAAACGGTTTGGCATATCAGTAGATCTACTAAAATCCAAGATTAAAGAGTACGAGGCTGGGGGGCGCGATAAAAATGACTGAGCCTAAGCCAAAAGAGTTTAACCCGCTTGCTTTCAATATTCTTAGACTTCAGAATTATACTAGCTACTTTGATTTGTCTGAAATAGTATTGTTTGAATGGCTTATGGTAAAAGCTAGTTCTTTCAGAAAGGTAGATGAATTTTATTATTCCATAAGACGAATCGCGGGTGAAACGAAAATAAAGAAAGCCCAACTTGCCACCATTATCAAAAGGTTTGAAACATTAGGAATTATTAATATAGAGCGTAAAGGTATGCCTAAGTGTTCTTATTTCACCGTCAACAAAGAAAGTGTATTGCTTCTAATTCCTGAAATTTACCAGTTTACCGAAAACGGCAAACTGTTACCCGAAAACGGTAAACTATTATCCTATTTCGGTAAACTATTACCCGAAAACAGCAAACATTAAGGAACCTATAAGCAATTTAGGAAATGATGAAGAAAAGAATATGGTAGTTGATGACTCAACTACAGCGCGCTCTTTTTCAAATAATATTTCAGGAGATCCTAAAAAGATTCAGGCAGAAAAATTAAGAGCTCAAAGATTGGCAGAACAGGAAGCTAAGGAAAAATCAAATTCTATAGACCGTCTTATGAATCTATTAAACAATACCTATGCGGAAAGGCTGGAAGATTACAACGCTGCCCAAAAGAAAGGAAGCCGAATTAAAAGTATATCCAAACTTAGTTTTTTAAACCGCCATAAAGAGGCACTTTATGAATTAGGGCAACAACAAGCGACGAATGAAATACAAAATAGCTTTATAGCGTATGTTGATCACGTCTTAAATGATGGAATAGATGTAAAACGTCCAATACACTATTTCCTACATAGAAAGCCCAAAACAAAAGACTTTGATGTATTCCACACTTATCTAGATAAATTCATCACTAATTACAGCCATGATAAAAATTAAGCGCGATTCATCTTTACAGATAGCAGATAGCACAAGCCCTGAAACATGGGTAAAATCGTTTTTAAGCTATCACAGAGACAACAACAGCCACTCAGTCGTGTTCTGTTACTCTAAAAGGCTTTAGTGGCTTAAATCAACTCTAAATGGCAAGAGCGTAGATCTAAAAGATTTTGAAACTTCTCACAAATAGCAGCTTCATCGTCTGTAGTAATGTAAATTTAAAAACCAGCGCGAACGAATAACACGCTTCTATGTTAAACCTCAATTATGGGTAAAATTCAAAAACGCGTAAAAATAAGAAACCCCTATACGGGGCAGCTGGGGCACAAAAAATAAAAAGTCGGTTATAACGTTTGTTATGTTAAACAGGCTTGCTTTATCGCAATATACTTTAAATGCAATCCGGAACGTGCAAGGGGTAACGCTATAGCTCTAGCGGTTTACCTTCTAAGTTTTGACCGTTTAGGAATCCAAAGAACCGCGGGCAACTCACTATTTCGGCGCGTTCCGGCTCTCCTTCTATTGATGAATAGACCAACGCATCAAAGAAAGAATCTAGTACCACCAACTCTCTTTCGCCGGAAGCGGCCGCTGCGTTAAGTTGCCTTAGTACGTGCGTTTGCTGTTTGCTAATCGCTTCAATACTTAAAGCTCTGTATTCCGGGCTATTAATTTTTATTAGCTTCATAATGCTCAGATTATGCGTTACTGAAACCAAACATTTTTCCATATTTGGTAAGGTCCTGAAATTCTGCCTTAGTCAAGTTCTTATAAGTTGGTTTGGTGAAAAGGTCTGAAAGCTTAAAACCAGTGCCTTCTATAGCCATAGCGTTATAAGTACCGTCCGGGTTTTCTAAGTAGTAAATGAGCGGGCTCTCTTTCTGTAGGGCTGTTCTGAGTGCTGGGGCGGCCGTCGTCATGCTTATGTTACCGGCCAGCACGTCGGCTAAAATTTCTCTACTATTCATCTACTTTGGCTAAAACGGTTTGTATCAATTCATTCAACTGATCGTCTGACAGCTTGTCAAGTTGGCCCTTTATCTCTCCAGAGTGTTCCACAGCTTTGAGCGTAGGCAGACCGAAGGAAAGCAGCTTAGTATAAAACAGTAGCTTGTCTTTGGATTCCAGCTTTTTAAAGTCCTGTACAACCTCCTCAAAGGTTTCATCTAAGAAAGCGTTTACGCGTTCCCTCATGCCCTTGGTGGCTTTATTAAGTACGCCTACGGGCCTTCCTTTCGGGTTGTTGGTAGTTCCTTTTCTAGGTGCCATGGGTTTGTAAATCTTTGTTGTTTTCAAAAAGAATAGAGCGGGGCGTACCCTCCAAACGCCCCGGCCCTACCCAAAGTTGACAGGCGCAAGGCCCGGCATTAATTCTATTTATAAAGGGATTTCAAGTTTCTCAGTTCCTTAATTGCCTGTGGTTTAAATGCCAGTTGCGAAGGTTTGCCGCTTTCTTTTTCCTCAGAGATAATAAGATCAAAGCGGGAATTAAAGAAGACGGGGTGAACAATGCCATTCCAGAAAGAATAAGTTGCCAATGATCCGGCCAACTTATTGTAAGCATTGGCAAAAGCCTCTATCTCATTTTTAATGCGGCTTTCGTCTGGAGTGGTTAAATATTCCCGGAAATTCTCTAGCAATTTCGCTTTACCGTCTTTGCTCAGTTCCGGCTCAGTGGCCACGTTTACAATTTCGCTTAAGTCCACCAGATGCAGCACGCTCATAGCCCCGGCGTTTAAATCATTCTTAAGCTTTTCTACACGGGCGTTAATCTCATCAAAGGCGCTGGATTTGTTAAGAACCCCAGGCGCCGTAATGCCCGCGGTAATGCCGATAAGGTCGCGTACTTCCTGTACTTTCGTCTCGTATTTTCTTTCCAGCATAAAGCCGCCTTCTACTAGATCGCGCCATACCTCATTACTAAAGGGCTCGTTTAATTTCAGTTTGGCGTAACTCTCCCGGATATCTTTAATGGCTGGAACAACTAAAGACATAAAGCCGCGCAACGTGTCTTTATACGCGGCGGTGTTTTCATGTAATAAAATGGGTAACTGTTGCATGTTGGTAGGGTGTTTAAGTTCTTAAGAAATGCCTTTCATTATTTCGGCTGCAATCTTTTCCACTAGAGCTTTGTCTTTCTCTATTTGCGCCTTTTCCCGCTTTTCTTTTTCCGCAGCGGCGGCGGCTTCATCAATAGTGTAAATGAAACTCATTTAGGTAGGGATTAAGGGTTTCTTATGCTTTTATTAAAAGCATATAACCAATTAACTATTAACCGGTTACACTATACAAAGTACGTAAAAACCCATAATAAAGCAACGTTTTAGGGCTCTTTATTATGGGTTTCGGGAAAAGTTTAGCGATAACCTGAAGTTATTCCGGAAGTTGGTACTTGAAAGGCAGAAAACAGCGATTTGTGTGCAAAAAGTGTGCACAAAGAAAAAGCCACTTACAAGTTTTACCTCGTAAGTGGCTGATTTTCAACGTGGGCCCAGCTGGAATCGAACCAGCCACCTACTGATTATGAGTCAGTTGCTCTAACCGAATGAGCTATAGGCCCGTCCAAACCTTTGATTTGGGAGTGCAATTTTACAAATTTGCAGGTCAATACGCAAAACAAATCTCCATCTATTGTGAATTTTTCTTCGATCAAAAATATCATCTTTGACTTAGGCGGTGTTATCATCAACCTAGACTATGCCAAAAGCACCGATGCCCTAAAAGCTTTCTCCAAAGCCGACGCTACCGTAGATTTCAGCCAAAAGGCTCAGTCAGAACTGTTTGACGACTACGAGCGCGGAGATATTACTTCCGCTCAATTCCGAGATGGCTTGCGCAACGGGTACCAACTGGAGGCCACAGATGCCCAAATAGACGAAGCATGGAATTTAATGCTGCTGGATATTCCCGCGGAGCGGATAGAATTGCTGCGCACGCTGGCCAAAAGCTACCGCCTGTTTTTACTGAGCAATACCAACGCCATCCACATGAAATGCTTTAACAAGATGGTGGCTGATGCTCATGACCTCCCCTGCTTAGACCCGCTGTTTGAGAAATGCTATTACTCCCATTTGGTACGCAAGCGGAAGCCCGGCGCCGAAGTCTTTGAACAAATTCTGGCAGAAAATGCGCTGGCTCCTGAAGAAACTCTCTTCATAGACGACAGCATTCAGCACATTGAAGGCGCCAACAAAGTAGGTCTGCACACCCTGCACCTGGCGCCACCGCTTACCATTAACCAAGCCCTGCAAAATGCGGTAGCCCAGCATGAAATCTAAGCTACTGCACCTATTTTTGTTTCTGGTTACGCTGGTCACCACCACGTTGGCTGGGGCAGAATGGCGTTTCGGGAGGCTGTTTTTTATAGGCCCAGACGGGAGTTTGGCGTGGTCTGGTTTTTTTAGCTGGTCAGATATTTTGGCTGGATTGCCGTTTTCAATGGCGTTTCTGGGGGTTTTAACGGTGCATGAATTTGGTCATTATTTTACGGCGCGCTACTACAAAATAAAAGTCAGTTTGCCGTATTATATTCCGTTGTGGCTGGGCATTACCAGTTCCATTGGCACGTTAGGCGCGTTTATTAAAATCAAAGAACGGATTTTCTCCCGGAAAGAATACTTTGACATCGGCGTAGCCGGACCTTTAGCGGGCTTTGTAATGGCTTTGCCCTTGCTTTGGTACGGGTTCACGCACCTGCCGCCGCCCAGTTACGTGTTGGAAATCCATCCGCAGTATGCAGTATTTGGAGATAATTATGCTGATTATGTTTACCGCGGCCAGGGCAATATGGCGCTGGGCAACAACCTACTTTTCTCCTTCTTTGAGAAATTTGTCGCTGATCCGGCTTTGCTGCCCAACCATTACGAAATCACGCATTATCCTTTGCTTTTTGCTGGTTTTTTGGC
>JBBSSO010000035.1:0-9846 GCA_038241905.1 Cytophagales bacterium
AAAACCCGTTACCGAAGGAGGCGTGCAGCTGCGGTTCAGTTTGTCTGATTAGAAGCACTTACCAAAAACCAAAAGGCTGGTTTAGCGGTTTCCTGTTTTAGGCCTGTTTTTCTAAAAACAGGCCTAAAACAGAACCATCGCATGGCATTGCCTCGTAAAAAAAAAGTAATTTTGACCTTTAACTTTTAAGACTATTCTTATGAACTTTCCAGCGGAGCTGAAATACACCAAAGATCACGAATGGATTCGCATTGAAGGCGATGTAGCCTTTGTAGGCATCACGGAGTTTGCCCAGCGCGAATTAGGCGATATTGTGTATGTAGACATTGACACGCTAGACCAAACCGTGGCCAAAGATGAAGTATTTGGTACTGTTGAAGCGGTAAAAACCGTGTCTGACCTTTTTTGCCCCCTCACCGGCGAGATTTTAGAAATCAACGAGAAATTAGACGGCAACCCCGAGTTGGTAAATTCTGATCCTTACGGCGATGGTTGGATGATTAGAATGTCTATTGCCGAAACCTCTGAAGTAGCCGGATTGCTATCTGCAGATGCGTACCGCGAATTAGTTGGCGCTTAAGCTTCGTCTTGGACCGCTTTATCCATTATGTACCCGCCTTGGTGTGGGCATTCGTGATCCTAATCGGGACACTTATGCCCGCCAAAGCGTTGCCACCGCCGCCTCAACTAGATTTACTCACGTTTGATTCTCTGGTTCACGCGTGCCTTTTCGGGGGGCTGGTTTTGCTGGCGCTCTTAGGTTTTCACCGTGACCCGGGCCTTACGCTCACCAAGGGCATTATTTTTGGCATATTGTTGACCAGTATTGTCTTTGGTATTGTCATTGAGTTGCTGCAAGGCGCCATGTCTTTTGGCCGTTCCGCAGAGATTTCAGATGTACTGAGCAACGGCATCGGCAGCGTGTTGGGCTTGCTTATTTGGCCGCTAGTAGCTCGCCGTTTTTAGAGCTTGTTTAAGTTTTGATTTTGCCGGCGAAAACAGGAAGCGTAAGGTTCTGACGAAGCGTTTCCCCGAAAGCATTCGGGGTGTGCCATTACCGCAACATAGCAGCTCTATGGTGAGGGAAAAAGGCAAAGTCAGGTTCTTTTGATGCCTGTTTGTAGCGCAAAAGACAAATTTAAACATGCTCTTAGCCTCTTTTTCCAAAAACAGGCCTAAAACAGCTTTTAAATTATAGCACTCTCGGCTGGCGCTTCAAACAGAAATACGTTGCTCTGATTAACCAGCTGTTTCTCATTTCCCGCTACCGCGGATGGAACAATTGTGAAGTTTTGGGGCAGCGCGCAACGCAGTTTTTAACTTTCTAGGTCTCATAAAAAAGAATTATCCTACAGCGCTCACCTCGAAGCAAGACGTATAAAATGGCGGTGTGTTTTAGGGTTGTTTTTGGAAAAACAGCCCTAAAACACACCGCCATTTTATCTTACCAATACCACTCTTCGGGTAGTGATGCCTTTGTTGGTGGTGAGCTGTAAAATGTACACGCCGTTGGGTTGCTGCTGCAGCGAAATTTGCTTGGATTCCTGATTGCCGGTCTTGGCAAACTGCTCTTCCATCACCAATCTACCCACCGCATTAAATACCCGCACGCCTGTTAACTGCGCCTCCGGCGATGTAATTTGCACCACCCCAGACGTAGGGTTAGGCGATACGCTGATGGCGGCCTTCGCTCGGTCTTTGGCGGCGCTGAGCGGACCGCCGTCAATTTTTACATCGTCTAAATACAGGTTATTTTCATAATCAGAAATGTGCCGAAACTTGATAATAGCCGTTTTAGAACTAGCAAACGCTGACAAGTCTATCACCTCTAACCGCCACTCAGTTGCTTTGGGAACAAACTCAAGATCTGTGAAAGCTGGCGTAGTCGTAACTAATTCAGGCCCAAATTTCTGATAAATTCGGTGAAAAGTAAGGCCGCAATCTTTGGAAATCCATACCTCCAGCGTGTCTGAAAACCCGTCGGGCGAGTACAACGCGTACGCCACCTGAAACGCCAACAACGGCGAGGTGCGGCTAGTGAGATCCAAGGGCGGTAAAATCAATTCATCTACGGCATCCGCTTGATCATAGTCGAAATTATCCATGAACACCGCAGCGGCTCCGCTTTTGGCAGCTTGGGTAGTGCGGGCCCAGGTAACGCCCCCATCGGGGTTGCTCACCGCCCAGCCCACCGGCGGAAACGCAGTTCCTTCAAAACTTTCTAACAGCGGCAAATCTATGCCTTGAATTTGGAACGGAGCGCTTATTTGGTCGTTAGCTGGGTTGGCATCTGTGGGGAGATTGTTCCTAGAAATTATCTTAAAAGAAAGCAAGTACCGCCCGGCAGGAGCCGTGCTAGACGGCAAGGTAAGGGTCACACTTTGCAAGCTTGGCAAAACGCCCGTCCAAGTGTAGGTTTGCGGCGTTCCTTGCTGCAACTGGTATTCAATTTTAACCTGCGTTAAAGTTTGGGTGCCTCGGTTGCGCAGTACCACGGCGGGCGTATAACTGTTCTGGCACAACACTTGCCCCGGTGCGGCAACGTCTATCAAAGCGGCATCTACCTCAGGCAACGCCACGGCCAGGCACCCGTTGGAATTCAAAAGCCC
Organism: Cytophagales bacterium; assembly: GCA_038241905.1. Classification (GTDB taxonomy): domain Bacteria; phylum Bacteroidota; class Bacteroidia; order Cytophagales; family Hymenobacteraceae; genus Nibribacter. Next base: position 2,610 of record JBBSSO010000035.1, read on the forward strand.
CGGCCGGAACCTTGAGATTGCCGACCGCATCACGGCTTTTTGGCCTTGGGTAAACAAGTTCATGCAGCCATCGTCTGTATAATCCATGTAGTTCATGTACATGTCAGAAACGTTGCCGCAAGACGGCGATGGAAAAACATTTGGGCAGCCAACATTCTCTTCTTCTTGCGTGGGCGTATCGGCTACTTCATCGTCGCCGCAACTTGAATCGCCCCAAATATGGAACAGGTTAAGCCAGTGGCCTACTTCGTGGGTGGTGGTGCGGCCTTTGTTGTAAGGAGCAGTGGCGGTGCCGGTGGTGCCAAAATACCGTGAATCTACCACGACGCCATCGGTGAGGGGCGAGCCGGAATTAGGAAACTGCGCGTAACCCAGCAGGTTTTCTTTCTCATCGAAGGGCACAACCCAAATGTTGAGGTATTTTTCGGTATCCCAAGCTGGCTGACCGCCGCCCGCGGTTGATTTCATGCGGTCGTCAATATTAAACCCCTCAACGTCTGTGCGGGTGCGGGTAATACCGTTGCTAGGCTCATTGTCAGGGCTACGTTGGGCCAGGCAAAATTCAATCTCAGCATCGGCGGCTACGCCGATGAACATGTAAGGGGTAAGAGAAATATCGGTGTTTTTACGCCTAAAATCGCGGTTTAAAGCGTCAATCTGCGACTGAACTTGCGCATCTGAAATGTTCTGCTCGGCCTGGTTGTACACCACATGCACCACTACCGGAATGGTAATAACGCTGGCCAGCACTTGGTTGCCGCGCAGTTCTTTGCCGCTGCTGGCCGTCCGGGCTTGGTGTTTCAGTTGCTCGCGCAGGTTGGGCCGGGCACGCTCCAGCTTCTTAACTTGGTCCATGGTGCCGCAAGTGCGGGTTTGGGCCAAGCCGCTCACAGTGCCGATGCTCAAGAAAAGCAAAAGGGAAAGAAGTCTGGTAAGCATGACTGTTTTAGGTTCGTTTTTCAAAAAGGAGGCCAAAAACCGGCGTTTAAAAGCAGAAACAAAACCGCGCGGTGACTTGGCTTTTAGAGCATGTTTAAATTTGTCTTTTGCGCTACAAACAGGCATCAAAAAAACCTTCCCCGCTAGGGGCTATAGAATATTATTTAATTGCTCTTTGATTTTTTCTAGCTCTTCTTTCATTTCTACCACCAAATGCTGCACGGTAGAATCATTGGCTTTAGAGCCGATGGTGTTGATTTCGCGGCCTATCTCTTGAGAGATAAAACCCAGCTTTTTGCCAGTTGGTTCAGGCAAGTACATGGTTTCAGTAAAATAATGCAAATGGTTGACCAACCGCACTTTCTCCTCGGCAATGTCTAGTTTCTCAATATAGTAAATCATTTCCTGCTCAAACCGGTTTTGGTTGAAAGCCTCAGAACTAGAAATTTCTTGCAAATGGCCTTGGATGCGGTTTTTAATCTGCTCCATGCGGCTGGGATCATACTTTTCTACTTCGGCTAGCAGAATTCTGAGGCGATCTACGTACGCCGCAATTTCTGACGTGAGCGCTTTTCCTTCATCGGCCCGGAATTTATTTAAGTCCCCCAGGGCTTCTTGCAATAGCGGCGCCACCTGCTCCCACGCAATTTCTTCGCTTTTGCCTTCCTCGGCTGACTCGGCTTGCAGCACTTCGGGCATTTGCAGGGCCAGCCGGAACAGATCCGGCGATTGCGCGCCTATGTGTTGCGCGGCCTGCTCTAACTCCATAAAATAGCTTTTCAGCAAGTCCATGTTAATCCGGTTGCGGCTGCCGCCAGCCTTGTTGCGACTTACCTCAATGGTGAGGTTAATTTTGCCGCGCACCAAACTCCGGCTAATCAGGTTCCGGATTTCTAATTCTTTATCAGACAAGCTGCGTGGAATGCGCAAACTCAAGTCAATGGATTTTGAATTCAGTGATTTTAATTCAATGCTGAGGGTATAGGCATCGGTTTCTAACTGGGCAGAGCCGAAGCCCGTCATGGATAATAACATAGGGGGTACTTAATTTTATATAAAAAGTAAATTTAGGCAAAATGCGGCACTCCGCCTCTATCTAACCAGAACCTGCCCTTTTTGGTGGCACTGACCAGTATTTTTAATTATATTTGGCCCATGAAGTTTGGAGTTGTTGTTTTTCCGGGGTCTAACTGTGACCAAGATGTAATTGATGCCCTGCAGCACACTACCCAGCAGGAAGTGGTAAAGTTGTGGCACAAAGCACATGATTTACAGAACTGTGATTTTATAGTGTTGCCCGGCGGCTTCTCGTACGGCGACTACTTACGCTCTGGCGCCATTGCCCGCTTTTCGCCTATTATGCAGGAAGTGGTCAAGTTTGCCAATGATGGCGGCTATGTTTGGGGTATTTGCAACGGTTTCCAGATTTTAACTGAGGCAGGACTGCTGTCCGGCGCTTTGTTACGCAACCAGAGCCAGAAATTCATTTGCCAAAACGTGTACATTACGCCAGAGAACAACCAGACGCTGCCTACTTCTTTGCTGGAGCCCGGCAAAGCATATAAAATTCCCATCGCCCATGGCGAAGGCCGTTTTTACGCCGATGCAGAAACGATTAAAGGCTTAGAAGACAACGGCCAAATTATGTTCCGGTATTGTGACGCCGACGGCAACGTGAGCGAAACCTCTAACTGCAACGGCAGCTTGCACAACATTGCCGGCATTAGCAACCAAAATAAAAACGTATTCGGGATGATGCCGCACCCAGAACGCGCCGTTGACGCAGACCTGCACAACACGGACGGACGCCTCTTTTTTGAGTCTTTGCTGCAAGCCGTACAGGTTTAAGTTGGGTTAGAGCATGTTTAAATTTGTCTTTTGCGCTACAAACAGGCATCAAAAGAACCTGTCTTCGCCTTTTTCTATCACCATAGCGCTGCTATGTTGCGGTAATGGCACACCCCGAATGCTTTCGGGGAAACACTTCGTCAGAACCTTTCGCTTCCTGTTTTCGCCGGCAAAATCAAAACTTAAACAAGCACTTAGCGCCTTCGTATAAAACAAAGAAATATCCCTTTAGAAACAGGAACGCCGCCGTTACAAAATGTAGCGACGGCGTTCCTGTTTTCGGCCTGTTTTTTGAAAAACAAGCCGAAAACGTTTTTACCCAAACAACGCGGCCTGCTTTTCTAAAAGCAGGCCGCGTTGTTTGGGGCTAATTCTGAAAAAACAGGCCTAAAACCGCTCAGGCTTAAGTTAGATTGTAACTAGAAATCATACCCCATAGAGAAATAGTATTTTGGCCCCGTTCGAACCACGTCTTTCTCGCCCCAAGCCATGTCAAACCGGCCGTAAACGCCTAGCAGCGTGGTTCTAGCCCCGAAACCGTACCCATACATGAACGGGTTCCGGAAGTTCCGGACAATTATTTCAAACGGTGGCTGCGGCACGGGCTGGGTGTTAACAGAATTGTCTTCGCTAAACGGGTTGCCGCTGTCATAGGCAGTACCGGCATCAAAAAAGCTAACCAATTGCATGTTTCGGAAAAACCCAGAGTTGATGGGCCCGTCAAACAAATATTGAAAAAGCGGCAGTCGTAATTCACTGTTCCAGAGCACGTAGCGGTGGCCGTTGCGGGCGTTGTAATTGAATCCGCGCAGCGGCATGGCAAAGTCTAGGTAAAAGAAGTCAGCGGTGATGGACTCGTTATTGTTTGTCTCCAGCGGGGTGGCATCAGCGGAAGACATTAGCCAGTTATCTACACCACCCAGCAAATATTTTTTAGGCGCCGGCCCAAAAGAATGCCCGTAACTTACCCGATTGGCCCAGATAAATTCTTTGTGTATTTTCTGGTAATGGCGTAGGTCAGCATAAAACTTCCCGAACCCATTTTCTTTATCCCCGATGGCATACATGCGGTTAATGCCCACTTTCATACGGGTTCCTTCGCGCATATTCATGCCCGTTACCACAGAATTGTCAAACACCACTTCTCCGCCAATGCCGGCCAAATCCATCACTTGATCTGGCACCGAGAAGTTTTCTATAGACGTATACCGCAGGTTGGCGTAACGCGGCAACACCTTAACGCTTAAAGCGTTGGTAAGCGGATAACTGAAGGCTGGCAGAATCTCGTGCTTTTGTAGTTTCCGGACGCTGTTGCTGGTTTCTTCGTAAACGCTTTGCTTTTGGTAGCCCACGCGGTAATCGTACCGGTTTTTGAGGTTGGAATACTCGGCGTAGAAATTATTAGTGCGCAAGTCAGTGGTCATAAAAACACCTCCTCTAATGCGGTAATCCTCAAAAAGATCAGACATGCCTACTTCCATCACCAACCCAAAGCCCAGCAACGGGTCGGCGTAGATAGAGGACATAATGTTATTAATGCCAAACCGAAGGTCGTAAGCCCGCGCCCTGCCCAATACCATGGAGTCTGGATTAGCCATCAACAACAAAGACCGAGGCTTAGATTTAGTAGTTGAACCGGCTTTAGGCTTAGCTTTGTCAGGGTTGGCTAAAGCCGATGAAGGAGCCGCAGCGGCCAAAGAATCAGCTCTAGCGCGGGCAACTTGGGCAGCAATGGCCCGCGCATTTTCCTGCTCCAACTGCCGTTGACGATTTGCTTCTAACACTTGCTGACGGGTAGTTTTAAAAGCAGTATTTGCCACCGGATTGAGCGCGAAGCCCGTGTAGAGGTAGGGATATTCCTTCGCCCGGTCTAGGGCTACAAAAGCCAGGTTGCCCGTGGCGGAGCTGTAATCAAAGGCTTTTAAATTCTGCCGGAAATCGGTGACCCGCGCAATTGTGCCGTTTTTGATATTTTGCTTATACAGCGCTCTAATGCCGTTTTCTTCGCCAATATACGCGATTTCCTCGTTAGACAAGGCCATGGGCTGCGCCTCGTTAGCGGCGGTATAGGTTAGCTGCCAAAACTTAGCTTGCTCTGTAGTTGGGTCATACAAAAAGACGTTGTAGCTGTCTTTTACCTGTTCAAATTTGGCTTGGGCAGCTTGCAGAGAATCTGGTACGCGGTTAGAGCTGAACAGAATACGGGTGCCATCTGGCATGAAAGATGGCTGCACATCATCATAAATATCATTGGTCAATTGCTGGCTTAAGCGGCTACCCCGGTAAAGAAATAAATCGGTTTGGCCATTTTTCACCGCACTTAGCACCATTTGCTGGCCGTCTGGAGAGAAGTCAAAGCCGGTTACTTGGCTGTAATTGTTCAGCGATAGCCCGTTATTCCCCTTCCCGAGCAGTTGTTTCATGTTGGCCAGCAGCGGCCTGTAACGCTGATTAGCCGCTTGCTGTCTCATCTGAAGCTTGCCTTTGCGGTAATCAGTGATGCCCAAAATACTTTCTGAGCGCCAAGCAAGTAAAGGCACCGTTACATCTGCTTTCTGGCTGGGAGTTTTAAAGCCGCCGCGGTAAATGGTTTTCTGGCTGTTCCGATCTAACTGGCGCACAAAAACCTTGTAGCTGCCTCGGTCATAACGCACATAAGCCAATTGCTTGCCGCTGGGGCTCAGCACGGGCTCTGAATACAGGTAGTACCGCGCGTTGGTTTTCTTAAGCTTGTTTTCTTTGTCTGCCGCAGGCAACTGCCCGGCAGCGAAGGTGTTAGCATTCTGGTAATAGGCAAACCAGTTTCTATTGAACTGTTTATACGGCATGTTCAAACTACTGGCAATGCCAATTTCTATATCTCTGGTAATGCGCGTCAGGTTTAAGATATTTTGCATGGCTGCGATGCCGTGCCGCTCCATAATGTAGCTCCAGATTGCTTGGCCCGTAAGGCGCTGGTTGCGGGCAAACAAAGGCTCTGCGCGTTTGCCCCCGGTTTTCTGAATCATGTCACGCACGTAGTTGTCCATTTCCACGCTCGCGCCTTCAGCCAAGTAAGCTGCTGCCCCAGATATAAACCAGTCGGGCAAGCGCAGCAGGTAATTGCTTTGGATTACTTCCTTCAGGCTACCGCCGTACATCATGTCTGAGAGCAGAAGTTCTGCAATTCCGTACGTTATGTCCTGCTTAAACTTGGTTTGGGTGCCCTCAAAGGCTATCTCTAGCTTACTCTTGACAAAAAGAGCATCGTTACCGCCTTTGTACGGGTCGTCAATCAGACCAATATTGCTCTGGTTTAAATCAGAGACTGAATTGTACACAATGAGCGTGATTTTGGCGTAAGGAAAATAGCCAATCAAAGATGTAATGCGTTTGAGCTCCTTCTCAGAATGTTCCGCGGCGTTTTTGGCTAGTTCTAGCCCGCCTTGGGAGTAATAGACGTTAAAGTTTTGAGTGCTATAATATTGCCAAACAAAGCGTTTGTATTGGATGCGGTTCTGCCCAAAATCATCTGGACTAACGGCTTGGGCCTGGCCCAAAAATGGCGTACCCGCCAGCAAGAGCAAGAACAGCCACCTACGGATAGACAGGAAACGCGCTAAAACTTGATTCATCTGTTTTTCTTAGATTCTAAATATAAAGAAAAATATCGGGCTATGTTTACCTCCGGCCACAGCGGGGTTTCATCTTCTAACGCATTTACCAATTGTTGGGCCAGCAAAGGTGCCATTAACACGCCTTTTGAGCCCATGCCGTTAAAAATAACAACTTGCGGAAACTCCGGATGACTTCCCAACAGTGGCTTGCGGTCGCGCACGGCCGGCCTCAGCCCTACGTACTGATCTAAGAGGGTAAACGGTTTCTTTAACACGCTTTTAATCTTTCCGGTCAATTCGTCCCGACCTTCCTCAGAAATTTTTTCCGCTAAATCAAACCAATGGTAGGTGGCACCAACGCGGTAGTTCTCATGGCCTAAAGGCACAACGTAAACCGCTTTGTTATAGATATAATTAGCGTTGAAACCTGGCACATTTATGTCTAATACTTCGCCTTTGTTTAAAGCAAAGGGCAGCCAGTTGAAATACGGATTTTGGACGGCCTCGGCGCCTTCGCAGAAAATAATTTTTTTGGCTTTTACTCCTTTATATTCTACGCCATCGGCAACTAATTTTAATTGACTTAGCTCAAACGCATCTGGCCGAAACAATTGGCGCGCGCGCAAATCCTTTTCGCGCAAATCTAACAACGCCCGCAACGCCACGTAGCCGCCTTTTTTAATTAGCAGTCCGCCCAATTCTTGGTGCACATCTTCTGATGCAGGTAATTGCAGGTGGTTAGTTTCTACGTACTCTTGCCAAGTGGCGTCTGCGCTTTTGCCCATCCAGGTGTTCTGCTCCTCGGCCGTGGAAAAAAGTTTAAGAATAGATTGCTGATGGAAAAGTGGCGTGCC
>JBBSSO010000036.1:0-9775 GCA_038241905.1 Cytophagales bacterium
AAGGCCTAAAACGCAGGTTGGCATCAGAAAATGGGGCGTTGGTGTAAAAAACATGGCGGTAAAAGAGCCACGTGTTAGCTTTGGGACATGAATAAAAGAAGGAGCATTCTGTACCACGTTGGCGCTTGGCTGTTATATGTACTGTACTGTTTTGTAGGTATTTATTTGGAGAAACCTGAGCACCAGTCGTCTATTATGTGGCTGCAGCTTTCCTTCATTATTTGCATGGTGGTGGAATTTTACTACTGCTATCTGTTGGTGTACCCGCTGTTCCTGAACCGCGAGCGGATTCTGTTTCTGGTGGTGGCGTGGGCGGGGGCGCCGTTGCTCTTCATCATTTGCCGGTACCTGTTGGAAGAGAACCTGTACCCGCTGCTGCTGGGCTTTCAGAACTACAGCGCCGGCACGTCCTTTATATATATTCTCACAGACAACCTGTACTATGCCCTGCCCATGATGGTATTGAGCGTAGTGGTTTGGAGCGTGCAGGAAGCGTTCCGGAAGGAAAAGGAAAACAAGCTGCTGCGTCAGGAGAAAACCCAGGCCGAGCTGGCCTTTCTCAAATCTCAGGTCAATCCGCATTTCCTCTACAATACCCTCAACTACATTTACGCGCTGGCTTATCCGATTTCTGAGCAACTGGCCGGAGCCATCCTAAAACTGTCTGACATGATGCGCTACATGCTTCATGACAGCCCCGACGGAAAAGTGGAACTGCAGAAAGAAGTAGACTACCTGCACAGCTTCATAGATATTTTCAGGCTGAGGTTTGAAGACAGGTTCTTTGTGGATTTCACGGTGGCCGGCGACGTTTCTAAGGTGCGTATTGCAAGCTTGGTTTTGATTCCGTTTGTAGAGAACGCCTTCAAGCACGGCCTGGTCAGCGACCCGGCCCACCCGGTAAGCATTGTTTTGAAAGTAACAGACAACACGGTTTCTTTTCAGGTCTGCAATAAAATTAGCAACCAGCAGAAAGACCATAGCACTGGCATCGGGTTGGTGAACATTAAACGCCGGTTGGCACTTATTTACCCTGGGCAACATGAGCTCACCGTGCAGAATACCGGCGAGGTGTATGGAGCTCATTTGACGTTGAGGCCTCACCAGTAGAGAGAACCACCTCACCCCCAACCCCTCTCCAGTAGAGAGGGGAGTTCACAGGGCGTTTTAGGCTTGTTTTTGGGATAATAGGCCAAAAACGCCTGGTGACATTCCTTCTATAGAGGGTAGGGGCTTTTAAGTTCTGCCTGTTTCAGGTTCTAGCACCTCAAATTCTATCAGAATATTTGCTTTTTTTTGCATTGAATCCAACCCAGAAATAACCTACCACACCCCACCTATGATTAAGTTTCTCTTCTCCCTCAGTATCCCTTTTTTGTTATTTATTTCGATGCCTGCCCGTGCGCAAGACTGTAGTTGCGCCGATGCTTTTGAGCAGGTAGTGCAGGTGTATGAAAAAGATTATTCCTTATTCAACATTAAAGTAACCGACCAAAACAGGGAGCTGTACAACGCGAATAAAGCCGTTTTCAGAGCCAAAGCGAAAGCAGTTAATGAAGTAGAGAACTGCCTTCCGGTGCTGGAGCAATGGCTCCAATTCTTTAGAGACGGGCATAACAATATAAAATTTACCGGCCACCGAGGTCAGAAAGATACGCGGGAACGGATAGCGATGGACAGAGCAACTTTCCTGACGGATCTTAAGAGAAATCGGAAAAAGAAGCCATACAAGGGCAATGATCTTTTGGGCATTTGGAAATACGGATCGTATGAAGTGGGCATCATGCCTAACCCCAAAAAAAGCACGCTTAAAAGAGATTTTGTGGGCGTTGTGTTAAGCAGTAAAAACCCGCAATGGAAACCCGGAGACGTAAGATTTGAGCTCAACCACGTCTACGGAAACGACTACCAGGCCGTTTATTACCAAGACGATAACGGTGGCCGCAAACTAAAGGGGAAATTGCAAAACCCCACCACGCTGGAATTCTTGACCAACAATACCTGGACCAAAGTCTGGCCTACTTCTAAAGATACCAAAGCAGCCGTTGCCGCCGGAACCGACCTTTACAGCGACTTCCACTTCAAACTGGTAGACGGCGAAATTCCGTACCTCAGGTTCCCCAACTTCTATGAAAAAGAACCCGCTTTTGTGGACAGTCTTTTGAAGGCGCACCATCAGGAATTAATTAAGGCGCCGTTTATAATTGTGGATGTGCGGGACAATAACGGCGGGAACGATGTGGTGTATAAACCGCTCTTGCCGTACCTTTTATCGGGGTCTATTCAAATTCCCAACAGTGGCATCTGGATGTCAGAAGAAAATCTAAAGATATTTCTGGAAGGCAAGAATCCTGAGAACTTCAACGAAGAAGAGAAAGCAGAATACAACTACCTAATGTCTTTAAAAAATACCTTCTTCTGGACAGACAAAGACAAGTATGCCTACACCTTAACCCCTGACACTTTATATGCCCCGCATCAGAAAGTGGCCGTTTTAATGAACGGTAAAACCATTAGTTCTGGAGAAACCTTTGTCTTTAAAGCCCGGCAAAGCGATAAGGTAATCCTGTATGGGCAGAACACCGCCGGCGTGGTAGATGGCTATAATGTATTGACCAAAAGTATTGGTTGTTTTAACCTGCGCTATCCTTCTTCGCTCAGAGCGAAAGACGTGGCTAAGAACCCAATTGATCCCTATGGCATGGCGCCGAACGTGTTTGTAAGCCCTGAGTTAGATGCGCTGGACTTGAGTATTCAGCACATGAGGCAGCTCCTGAAAATTCAGTAAAACTACTAGGAAAATCCTGTTGCGTTTTAGGCCTGTTTATCTAAAAACAGGCCTAAAACGCACTTATACATCGCGCTGGCGCTGATTTTCTAGGTTTACCGTTACCTTTGATTTCTTAATTCCCAAATTCCATGATCCGGTGTATCTGTGTTGATGATGAAGCCTACGCGTCTAATTTGCTGAAAGCGTATATTGAAAAAATTCCGTTTTTGCAGTTTATCGGGAGCACCACCAGCCCCATTGAAGCCTTGGGCTGGGTAAGCGATGGCCGCTGTGATTTGGTTTTCCTGGACATTCAAATGCCCGAACTCACCGGGCTGCAGTTCCTGAAACTGGCCGGTGGCAGGTGCAAAGTCATCCTCACCACCGCCTACCCAGAATACGCCCTAGAAGGCTACGAGCACGATGTAGTAGATTACCTGCTCAAACCCATCGCGTTTGACCGTTTCTTAAAAGCCGCCCAAAAAGCCCAGGTTCTCCTGCAAGCACCGGCCCCGCTCCAGCAATTTTCGCCTCCGGCGATGGTCACGCCCCAGCCTACGCCCAACCCAGGTTTGGCGGCCAACAACCCCGACTACATGTTTGTGAAGGGCGAAAGCAAAAACAAATTCCTGCGCATTAATTACGCTGATCTGCTGTACATAGAAGGCCTCAAAAATTACGTGCAGTTGTATCTGCCGCAACAGCGCGTGGTCACGTACCAAACCCTCAAAGACCTGGAAGAACAGTTGCCGCAACCGCCGTTTTACCGCGTGCACAAAAGCTACATCATCTCCATTGACAAAGTAAGCATGGTAGACGGCAACACGCTTTATATTCAAGACACGGAAATCCCCATCGGGGAAACCTACCGCGAAGGCTTTTTTAAATTCATCAGAGAGAAGGAGCAGAAGTAGGGTAAACTGAAAGGCCGCGAATGTTTTATTATTTCATCTAAATTGAAACGTGCCCATGCTGTTTTGGGCCTGTTTTTAGAAAAACAGGCCCAAAACAGCAATAAATTCATGAGCTTTTTTTAGAACGCTTTTTAAGTCAACCTTTGGTCGCAATCTTAAACAAGCTCTATATTTAACTCCATCCATAGACAAGCGCACAGGATTTTATTTTACGGCCGATGTGTAATAAAACAGCCTTGATTACTACTAACATTTGTAAGGCAAGGTTAGCTTCTAAATAGCAGGTTTTGGTATAAACCACTATTAAGTTAGATTTTTGCTAGTTTAGTGTGCCTTATTTTCAATCTGTCTTAAAGTTATAAACGCCATCGCTTTGCATACCAAAACCATTACAAATTTTCTCAAACCAAATTTTAGTATGATGTTAAAAAAGCATCTTTTAGTTGCTGGAGCGGCAGTTTTGCTTTCTTCGGTGACGGCGCATGCGCAAAAAGTTGAATTTACCGAGTATGATTTGCCTAACGGCCTGCACGTAGTATTGCACCAAGACAAATCTGCCCCCGTGGTGGCGGTGTCTGTGATGTACCACGTGGGTTCTAAGAACGAACAAGTGGGCCGGTCGGGTTTCGCGCACTTTTTTGAGCACTTGCTTTTTGAGGGTTCTGAAAATATTAAGCGCGGCGAGTTTATGAAAATTGTCTCCAGCAACGGAGGCCAGAACAACGCCAACACCTCGCATGACCGTACTTTTTACTATGAGGTTTTCCCCAGCAACCAGTTAAAGCTGGGTTTGTGGCTGGAGAGCGAACGCATGATGCACCCGGTCATCAATGAAGTGGGCGTGAAAACGCAGAACGAGGTGGTGAAAGAGGAGAAGCGCATGCGCATTGACAATGCGCCGTACGGCCATTTCTCTAATGAGATCTTCAAGCGTCTGTTCACCAAGCACCCGTACCGCTGGCAGCCCATCGGGTCTATGGAAGATCTTGATGCCGCCACGCTAGAAGAATTTCAAGCGTTTTTTAAGAAATTTTACGTGCCCAACAACGCCGTCCTTTCCATTGCCGGCGACATTGACATAGCCCAGACCAAAGAACTGGTAGCCGCTTATTTTGGCCCAATCCCCAAAGGAGCGCCGGTCAATTATCAGAAAACGGTAGAAGCGCCTATCACCCAGATGATAGTAGACACCGCCTATGATTCTAACATTCAGATTCCGGCTATTTTTGCGGCTTACCGCGTGCCGGGCATGACGGAGAAAGACTCCAAAACCATGGAAATGATTTCTACCATTCTATCGGGCGGAGCCAGCTCTAGGCTGTACAAGAAAATGGTGGATGAGAAGAAAAACGCGCTTCAGGTGGCGGCGTTCAACTTTGCTTTAGAAGATTACGGCGCTTACATTACCCTGGCGTTGCCCAACAACAACACGCCGCTGCCAGAACTGCTGAAAGACATTGACGCGGAGGTAGCCAACCTTCAAAACAACCTCATTTCTGAGGCAGAATACAAGAAGATCCAGAACCAGTTTGAAAACAACTACGTGACCGCTAATTCCACTATGTTGGGCGTGGCCGAGAACCTAGCAAGTGGGTACAGTTTCCATAACAAAAACACCAACAACATTAACCAGGAGCTGGACAAGATCAGAGGTATTTCGCGGCAAGACATTCAAGATGCGGCTAAGAAATATCTGCAGCCAAACGCCCGCGTGGTCTTGTATTATCTACCCACTCCGGCCAAAGCGGCCAAGTAATTTTAAAAGAATTTTTCTGCCGAACCGGGCCTTCACCAAGAGCCGGAACGGCTTAACAAAGAACCTATCATGAAGAAATATATTTTAATGCTGGCCAGTGCTTTCTTGCTGATAAACGCAGAGGCGCAGGTAAAAGTAGACAGATCACAGAAGCCGGCCGCGGGTCCGGCGCCTACCATTACGCTGCAAGACCCGGTTACCTTTAAGCTGAAAAACGGCATTACGGTTATGGTAGTAGAAGACCACAAACTGCCCCGCGTCAGCGCCAGCTATTTTATTGATGCGGGCCCCATCGCCGAAGGCGAAAAAGCCGGGGTAATTAGCCTAATGGGCCAGATGCTGAACGAGGGCACCAAAGACATGTCTAAAGCGGCGTTTGACGAAGCCGTTGATAAAATGGGCGCCCAGGTAGGTTTGTCTTCCTCCGGCGGAAGCGCGGCGGCCTTGACCCGCTATTTTAACGACGCCTTCGCGCTGATGGGCAAAGGGCTAAAAAACCCGGCGTTTACCCAAGAGTCGTTTGATAAGCTGAAATCACAGACGCTAACGGGACTGAAAAGCAACGAGAAAAACGTGAAAGCGGTATCGGGGCGGGTAATTAGCGCGTTGGCGTACGGTAAAAACCACCCAAGCGGTGAGTTTGTGACCGAGGAAACCATCAACAACATTACGTTAGACGATGTAAAAGCTGCTTACCAGAAATACATTACGCCATCCAGAGGTTACCTAACCATAATTGGGGACATTAAGCCCAAAGATGCCAAGAAACTAGCAAAAAAAGTATTAGGCGACTTGAAAGGCCCCGCCTTGACCTTGCCTACGCTGGCGTCTGTGCCCAATCCGGCCAAAACCGAGATTAACGTGGTAAACATGTCTAACGCGGTGCAATCGGAGATTACGGTCACCAATCTGGTAGATCTGAAAATGAACCACCCAGATTATTTTGCCGTGTTGTTAGCCAATCAGATTTTGGGCGGAGGTTCAGAAAGCCGCTTGTTCAACAACCTGCGCGAGAAACACGGATTTACCTACGGCGCTTATTCTAATATAGGCGCTGGGCGTTTCCAGACCAGCTTCTCTGCTACGGCTTCTGTAAGAACGGCCAAAACCGATAGCGCGGTGGTAGAGTTTATGAACGAAATCAACAGTTTGCGTAACACCAAAGTGTCTGACCAGGAGTTAGCCAGCGCCAAAGCGTTGTACAATGGTTCTTTTGCCTTGGGGCTAGAGAACAAAGGCCGCATAGCCGGTTTTGCCCGCAACATTCTCATCAACGATTTGCCTAAAGATTTTTACCGCACCTATCTGCAGCGCGTGAACGCCGTCACTAAAGAAGACATTCAGATGGTGGCCAGCAAATATTTCAACAGCAGCAACACCCGCGTGGTGGTGGTAGGCAATACGTCTCAGATGTTGGACGACCTTAAAAAGCTGAACTACCCGGTTAAAATGTATGACCCGTACGCCAATCCGGTAACGGAGAACGCGGCTGCCGCCGATATTTCCGGCGTGAAAGCCAGCGATATCCTCAACAACTACCTGAAAGCAATTGGTGGCGTACCGGCCTTGAAAAACGTGAATTCTATCTACGCGCAAATGGGCATGCAAATGCAAGGCGCCAACTTAGATGTAGAGGTGAAAATGATGGCCCCCAACTATGAATCCATGACCATGTCCATGAACGGCAATGCCATGATTAAATCCAGATTCAGCGGAAAAGCGGGCTACCAAGAACAGATGGGCCAGAAGAAAACAATGACTGCTGAGGAAATAAAGGAGAAAAACCTTATCACCAGCCTGTTTGAGCAAATGGATTACTTGAACAACCCAGCCTTTAAAGCCGAAGTAAAAGGAATGGAAAAAGTTAACGGTTCTGATGCTTACCAGTTGGTAATTACGTACCCAGACGGCAAAACCAAAACGGAATATTATGACGTAGCCAGCAAGCTTTTGGTGAAAACCGAGCAAACTACTACTACCGATAACAACGCCGTTCTTACCACCACAGACTTTTCTGATTACCGCAAAGTGGGCGCTATTATGTTCCCATACGGGCAAACCACCACGCTTTCGGCCGGTGGACAGCAGCAGGTGCTAGAAATGAAAGCTACGTCTGTAAAACTGAACGAAGGCGTAACCGCGGCAGATTTCAACTAATTACTTCCGTTACGCAGCATAACCGGTCGAGCATTTCTGCTGGTAAATAGTAGCGAAAAGTAACGTTTAAAAAAGCGCAAAGGGGCAGGCCAAGGTCTGGTTCTTTTGCGCTTTTCTGTTTTCGGCCTGTTTTTCCAAAAACAGACCGAAAACAGAAGTTTATGCCCTGTTTTCCAGCTCGGTTCCCAGAACGATACCTGCGGCCAACGTACCCTTTCCGGACCAAGCCCGTTTCTTTAAATATTGCTTCGACCTACCTAATCAATTAAACCAAGAACCATGGACGTAACACAGATAGTATTGGCTAATAGGCCGCACGGAACTCCCACCAAAGATAATTTTAGATCAGAAAAAGTTACGTTACCGGCTCTGCAACCGGATCAAGTACTGCTAGAACCCCAGTTTTTCTCCGTTGACCCCTACATGCGCGGCCGCATGAATGATGCCAAATCGTACACGCCTCCGTTTAAAATAGATGCGCCGCTAGAAGGCGGCGTGGTGGCAAAAGTGCTGGAATCTACCAGTGATTCCCTCGCCCCGGGCGATGTAGTTTTAGGGGCCTTGCCGTGGGCTACGCAATCCGTTTCTGACGCCAACAAACTCCAGAAAGTTGACACGAACCTGGCACCCGCCAGCTATTACTTGGGCATTTTGGGCATGCCTGGTCTAACGGCTTATTTCGGTTTGCTAGACATCGGCCAGCCGAAGGAAGGGGAGACGGTGGTGGTATCGGGTGCGGCCGGGGCCGTGGGTACCGTGGTCGGTCAGATTGCCAAGCTAAAAGGCTGCCGCGTGGTAGGTTTGGCGGGCACTGATGAGAAAGCAGCCTCGTTAAAAGAGGAGTTTGGCTACGATGAAGTCATCAACTACAAAACCACCCAAAACCTGCGCGCCGACCTAAAAGCTGCCTGTCCCAACGGCGTGGACGTGTATTTTGACAACGTGGGCGGCGAGATTACCGATGCCGTTATTTCGCTCATAAATTTTCACGCCCGTCTCATTATCTGCGGTCAAATATCCCATTACAACGACGAAGAATTACAAGATGGTCCTCGTTTTCTGCCGCTCATTTTAACCCGCAGCGCGCTCATTAAAGGTTTTATTGTAGGTAACTACCACGCCCGCTTCCCCGAAGGCATGCAGCAGTTAGGCGCCTGGGTAAAGGAAGGAAAACTCCGCTACCAAGAAACCATTCTGGAAGGCTTTGAACAACTTCCGGAAGCCTTTCTAGGACTTTTTACCGGCCAAAACCAAGGTAAAATGTTAGTAAAAGTATAGATGTTTAAAGTTGATGTAAACAGAAAATGCTCCCAAACAATCAGCTTGGGAGCATTTCCTGTTTTCGGCCTGTTTTTAGAAAATCAGCCCGAAAACAGGCATTTTGCATAAGTCTAAAATGGTTAGACTTTGCACTCTCCATCACATATACAGTTTACCGCGTTTCCGGCCTCCTTTCTTAAAAACAACCCCAAAACGCATTATAGTAATTCCCCCTCTCCACGGGAGAGGGGGCTAGGGGGTGAGGCCCTACGCCAGCAATTCCGCAATAGCCTTATCCACTTTCTCAAACTGAAACCCGCGCAACACCTCGTCCATTAAGCCTTTAATCTCGGCCGTACACAGATTTCCGATACTGCCTTCGTGGGTGTGGATTACTTTCTCGGGGCGTTCAAACTCCCCTTTTTCAATTGCCTGGCCCACGTTTTTATAAGCATCTCTAAACGGCACCCCATTCAGTACCTGGTTGTTCACCACTTCTACGCTGAAAAGATATTGATATTTTTCGTCTTTCAGAATATCGGGGTTCAGTTTCAGATGCGGCAGCATAAACGTCATCATCTCCAGGCAATTTCTGATCTCTATGAAGGCCGGGAAGAAACTTTCCTTAAGCAATTGCAGCTCGCGGTGATAGCCCGAGGGTAGGTTCCCCAACAGCATCTGAATTTCGGTGGGGAGCGCCTGCAAGCGGTTGCACTTGCCGCTCATAATTTCAAACACATCAGGGTTTTTCTTGTGCGGCATGATGCTAGAGCCCGTGGTCAGTTCATCGTGGAGCGTCACAAACGCGAAGTTCTGGCTCATGTACAGGCACACATCCATGGCCATGCGGCCGATGGTACTGGCAATAGAAGCCAGGCCCATGCTCACGCTGCGTTCGGTTTTGCCCCGACCCATTTG
>JBBSSO010000037.1:0-9768 GCA_038241905.1 Cytophagales bacterium
CGGCGAAATCATCAACAACCCCAATCCTATCTGGACCAAATCGCCAGCTGATTTAACCGATGAGGATTACAAAAACTTCTACAAAGAACTGTATCCGTTCTCAGAAGATCCGTTGTTCTGGATTCACTTGAACGTAGATTACCCGTTTAACCTGACCGGTATTTTGTACTTCCCGAAGGTGAAGAACGAGTTTGATTTTCAGAAAAACAAAATTCAACTGTACAGTCGCCAAGTGTTTATTACCGATGAGGTAAAAGACGTGGTGCCGGAGTTTTTGATGCTGTTGCACGGCGTAATTGACTCGCCGGATATTCCGTTAAACGTGAGCCGTTCTTTCTTGCAGTCCGATGCTAACGTGAAGAAAATCAACACCTACATCACCCGTAAGGTGGCCGATAAACTAAACGAAATCTACAAGAAAGACCGCACTGCGTACGAAGAAAAGTGGAATGATATTTCAGTTTTTGTGAAGTACGGCATGCTTTCAGACGACAAATTCTACGAGAAAGCCAAAGACTTTGCCTTGTTACAAAACCAGGAAGGAAAGTATTTTATCTTAGAGGAATATCGCGCCCTGGTGCAGGCCAACCAAACCGATAAAAACGGCAATTTGGTTATCTTGTACACCACTGACCCTGAAAAGCAGCACGCTTTTATTGAAACGGCTAAAAACCGCAATTATGATGTGGTTACGCTAGACACCATGATTGACCCGCATTTTATTGGTCAACTGGAGCAGAAACTAGAGAAAACCACCCTTAAACGCGTAGACGCTGACACCGGTGATAAATTAATTGAAACCGATGCCGCCCCAGAAAGCGTGTTGTCTGAAGACGAAACCACGCGCCTGAAAGAGCTGTTTGAGAAAGCCATTTCTAACCAGACCATGACCGTGGGCGTGGAAGCTTTGAGCGTAGATGACCAACCGGTTATTATTACGTTACCTGAGTTTATGCGCCGCATGAAAGACATGAATCGTTCTGGCGGTGGTGGCATGATGATGATGGGCAACCTGCCTGACATGTACAACGTGACCATTAATGCCAACCACCCCATTAACCATCGGATTCTGAAAAATGACGATGAGCGCGGCGAAAAAATAGCCAAGCAAGCATACGATTTAGCGCTGCTATCGCAGAACATGCTGACTGGCGCGGCCCTAACGGCCTTCGTGAAACGCAGCGTGGAGTTAATTGACAAAGAATAGTTGCTGCTAGTTTAGCGCTGTTTTAAGAAAAAGAGGCCGGGAACGTAAGTTTTCGGCCTCTTTTTTATACACGTATTTTTGCCATCTGTAGCGTCGTTACACTGTAACGACGTGGTTCAACAAAGCGAGTACGCTTGATGTGCGATAAAGGTAAATTGCAACAAAATCCTTTTTTTGCGCAGTGGCAGGTTGTTACTGGGTGAACCGTTTCTGTTGCATGTAGCGTCGTTACATTGTAATGACGTGGTTCTACAAAGCGAATACGCTTGATGTGCGACAAAGGTAAATTGCAACGAAACCCTCTTTTTGCGTGGTGGCAGGTTGTTACTGGGTGAACCGTTTCTGTTGCATGGAAACTCGTCGTTACAGTGTAACGACGCTACAGGGGAGCTTCTTGCTGGTATTTTTTAGAAACACATCCTAACCGCTTCAATCTTTGCTACATTCGTACCTATTCTTCTCTCGTCCACCAAAAACTACATCCATGACCAAATCTTTGCTGTCTTACTTTTCCATGGGCTTGCTTGCGTTGGGCTTAGGTAGCTCGTCTTGTTCTATGTCAAACTCGGCGGTGCCTTCTGGTGCTCAAAACCCTTCATCGGCGAAGCCGGGTTTACTTACTGGCGCAGACCAAACCCAGAAATATGTGCCCTCTTTGAAAGGCAAAAACGTGGGGATGGTGGTTAACCAAACATCTATCATCGGTGGCAAACTTAGCGTAGACAGCTTGCAGGCGCTGGGGGTAAATATTGTGAAAATCTTTGGGCCCGAGCACGGCTTTAGAGGCAACGCCAGCAACGGCACCCACGTGGGCGATGAGATTGACGCGCAAACCGGCATTCCGATCATCTCTCTCTATGGCAAAAAACGCAAGCCCAGCAAAGAAGATTTGGCGGGCATTGATGTGCTCATTTATGATATCCAAGACGTGGGCGTGCGCTTTTACACCAACATTAATACGCTGCGCGATGTAATGGAAGCTGCCGCCGAGCACCACGTAGAGTTTATGGTATTGGACCGCCCCAACCCGCACGGGTACCTCATTGACGGCCCCGTTTTAGACATGAAGTATAAGTCGGGCATTGGGCAGTTTCCTATTCCTATTGCGCACGGCATGACGGTAGGCGAGTTTGCCCAGATGATTAACGGCGAGGGCTGGATGGAAAAAGGCTTGAAATTAGACAAACTTACCATCGTTAAACTGGCCAATTACCACCATGACATGCCGTACGTGTTGCCGGTAAATCCATCGCCTAACCTAAATACGGCCCAGAGCATTATGCTTTACCCCAGCACCTGTTTGTTTGAAGGCACTATTTTAAACCACGGCCGCGGCACCTACTTTCCGTTTACAATTCTGGGTGCCCCGGCCTTAAAAGGCAAATACGCCTTCTCTTACACGCCCGTGGGCATACCCGGCATGAGCGAAACGCCGCTGCACATGAACCTGTTAAATTACGGCCTTGATTTGCGTACGTATGATGTGGAACAGCTGCGCCGGAAACGCCAACTTAACCTAGGCTGGATGATAGAACTTTACCAAGCCTACCCCGATAAAGCCCGTTTCTTTGACTCTTCTTACAGCAACCAAATGGGCGTAATTGAGCGCTTGGCCGGCGTAGCAGATTTTAGAAAGCAGATAGAAGAAGGTTGGTCAGAAGATAGAATTAGAGCAACCTGGCAGCCCGGCCTAGCCGCCTTTAAAGTGCAGCGCCAGCCGTATATGTTGTATCCTTAATATTACCTCAGGCTGTTTTAGCCCTGTTTTAAATAAAAGAGGCCGGAAACTAGGTGTTTCCGGCCTCTTTTATTTAAAAGTATTCTGAATAGAATAATAAAAAACTACTATCAACCGTGGAATAACTTATTTTAACTATACTTGACCCGAAATAGTGCATTTCATGGCTCTTTTATCCAATAACACATACTCTGTTTATTTATGAAATTTTTTTACGCTCTTCTGTTTGTGGGCTCTTTGATGAGCAGCAGTACTTTAATGGCACAAAAATCTGAATTAGAAGTAGATTCAGATCATTTAGAGAAAAGATTCAGGGGTGCTAGCTCCAAACTTTCTGAGAAGATAAATGAGAATTTGTTTATCGCGTTTAAGATTACAGATAAAAAAACGTCGGCGTTGGTTGGGTATGATGCCAATTTTAATCAAAAGTTCAGCCTTCCGTTGGAACATGGTGATAATTCCCACCCCATGTTTAAGTACAACCCCGAGACCAACAAAATTTTTGTGATGGAAACCTATGGCTTTCCAGGCTCCTTAAAACATAGAAACATTATAGCCAAGGTGTATAATATCCAGGGCAAGCTGGAAAAGGAAAAAGTAATTCCGGTGGAAATACCGATGGTGGAACCTATTTTCAGTCATAAATACTTGAGCGGGTTTTCAGAAAATGGAAAATATTTCTATTTCTTAGAGCGTAAGCCTTTACTTGGAGGAATTCAGAAACTTACCGTGTATGATCTAAATCTAGTTCAGCTTTATACCAAGTCTATCAAAGTAAACGCAGATGAGAACATCCATGACATAGCTATTGGGGACGATGGTGGATTTGTAATGGTTGTGCCATCGTCTAAAAACAAGGTTAGGTTTATAAAGTATGACAGCAAAGGCAAAGATAACGGCCAGGTAGTGGCCCAACACAAGGTAACCAGACAAGAAACATTTACCAATTACAAACTAAAGTTGGTCGGTGACAGGGTGCTGGTGGCTGCTGAAAAAGATTTTATCAAAACTGAGTTAATGGCCATCCATCTGTATGATGTAGACTTTACAACTAAGACCGCCAAGGTATATATTACCAAAGAATTTGCCCCGAGCTATGTAACGGAACTATATAAAAATATTATCGACGATGAAGTATTAAACGGTGGCAAGTTTTTTAGCAAAAAAATTGACCGCCCTACCAGCCTAAAAGACATGGAGGTAACAAACATTCTAGTAGAAGGTGCTGCTATTTACTTGGTTACGGAAGCATTATCCATTCGCAAGACGACGACGCAGTCTTCTCGCGGATCTAGACCAGGAATGGATATCTTAATGGCAGATGATATTTTAGTGTCGGCTTTTGAAAATGGCGAGAATAAATGGAACAGCGTTATTGTCCGCAACTTTTTTTTAAGCAACATTCCTACGTGGGAGCCTTTGAAAACCATTGTCCACCAGAACGCCAAAAGCATTAATCTCCTAACTCCTGAATTTCCGAGAGAAGATGCAACGGACATTTCTATTTATGCCAGAACTATTAATAAAGCTACGGGGCAAGTAAGCAAGCCAGCAAGAATTAGCCCAAAAGCGTTTTACAATTATGGTAATTATGCCTGCTGGCTTAACCCCGGCACCTTGGTCTTATTCCGGACAAGAGATGTAAAGCTTCTAGGAAAAGGCTTTGCGTTTGATAGAATTACGTTGCCCTAAGCACTCGTTTTCTCAGCGCTTTATTAAATAGAATACCAATGTTAAAATCATTTATCCGGAGCAGTATTCTCTCGCTTTTCTGTTGCTTTCTGCTGTCTTGCGAGAAAGTGATTCTTGATATTGTTCCCGTTCTGCAAATAGAACAAGACCTTTCCATAGCTGGTGCAGGCGATATTAAATATTTCACGTTCCTGTCTGACCAAGTTGGGTACGCTGCCTCAGATGGGGCCGCTGTTTACAAAACCACCGATGGAGGAAAAACGTGGACTCGCCTTATAGTTGCGTCCAAAGGCACTTGCAAAGGCCTAGAGTTTTTTGATACTCAGCATGGTATGTGTCTTATAAACCAAACGGTGTACGTAACCTCAAACGGAGGGAACAGTTGGGCCATAAAAACTACCTCAGACTTTATAGGGATTACAAAAGAGGGCGTGGGGGTAATTGGGCAGAACTGTAGCTACAATATGCATTGTGTGTACACTACAACCAACAAAGGACAATCTTTCCAGCTGTTAGGGAACTTAGGTCTACAGGGAGATTTCGGGTTTGCCAAAGTAACAGGTAATAAACTCTACCTTATCCCTGAAAAAGTCTTTTCTGAAGACACGTTTAATGGCATAGATGTAAAAACCAAAATAAAGGAACAGGTAGCCTTTGGTAACTTGGTGTATTATGAAGCCCCTACTGATATTTTGGTAAATGATAACATGGGGTTGATGGTGGGTTATCCGGGGCTTATTATGCAACGCCAAGAAGATTTTACTGCCACCAAGAGCTTTTACTTAAAAGACCACGTCTTAAGTAAGAAAGATTACCTTTCTGTAGATGGATTTGATGATTTGGCCGTGGCGGTTGGCTTTAAGGTAATATCTGTAAACGTAGATTTTGGAGAAGGCGAAAACTGGAATGAGCTTATTGGCACCCAAGGCACTAGTTTTTCACAAACCTTTTACAAAGTAAAGTTTGCGGGGCCTAACAGTTTCTACATAAGCGGTGAAAACGGGTTGTTATGGAAAGCCAAAATATGAAGTGGTTCCCGCTGTATGTTGCTTTGCTTCTAACCGTGTTGGTGGGCAACGCTTCTGCGCAAACTAAAAAACACACATGGCAAGTAGATAGATTTAGATTTAGCACGATGGCTACCTACGGTTACCTCCCGTTTAATATGACAACTGTCACAGAGTCAAAGGAGGAGAGGGGCCAGTATGAGATGCAAGAGACAAATGCCAGCCTTCATAATTTTCTAATTCAGGCCGAGGTAGTTATTCCTTTTTACCGCACTTCCAACTGGAGTGTAGGCTCAAAGCTGGGCGTAGGTGCTGGTTTACAAGCCTCACAAGAACTTGATGGTTTAAACGGTAACCCTATTTATGATTTCACGCAGTTTCTGTATTACCGTAATTACGGTACAGCGATAGATTTTTCTATCTTGGCTGGTTATAAGTACACTAAATCACCATTTTCCACCCATTTTGCGCTAGGCGGGGTAGAGTTCAAAGCCTATAAGAATTCTTCTATCAGGCTATATGGCTCGCTGAACTCGCATAAATACTACCAGATGTTTACAGACGGCAGAATAGCGCCCTTAATCAAGATTAGGGAATTTGGGGTCTCCATCGTTAATTCTTTCTAAACATCTGCTTTGCCTCTAAAGTATTAGAACAGAAAGTGTTATTATTTCTACAGCTCCTAAGCTCATTAATATTAGAAGTCTAGCCGCCTTTAAAGTGCAACGCCAGCCGTATATGTTGTATCCTTAATATTACCCCCCTAGGCTGTTTTAGCCTTGTTTTTCATAAAAGAGGCCGGAAACTAGGTGTTCCCGGCCTCTTTGTAGCTTCAGGCCTAATGTTTGCGTATGCAGGATAAACATTTTATAAACTACTATGAAAAACACATTCATGATTACCTGCCTGGCCTCGGCCATGTTGTTTATGGGGAGTTGCATGCCTAGTGCTACCTCGTCTACCTCAACCTCACAAAGTAACAATACCGCCATGCTCAACGGAAGCTGGAAGTTGGTCAGCCTAAATGGCAAAACAATTAACGTGTCAGAAGAAAGCCGCCGACCCAGAATTACGTTCGTTCCTACTGAGCAGCGGGTAAACGGTTTTGCAGGCTGTAACAGCTTTTTTGGAGGATTTACCGCCGCGGCTACGCAAATTAGCTTCACAAACATAGGTGCTACCCGCATGGCCTGCCATGACGACACCTTGGAGCAGCCTTTCCTGGCCGTCATTTCAGACACTTCATTAATGTACCAAGTAACGGCCACCACGCTTAAATTAATGAAAAATAACCAGTCCGTTATGGAGTTCTCTAGAACCCAGGACCAGTAATTTTCACCTCAGAATAAAACACGAAGGCTTTCTGTTTTAGGGCTGTTTTTTGAAAAACAGCCTTAAAACAGAAAGCCTTTTTTTGGCTAAAGCCGATGTTTTTAATCTTCCTTCCGCAGAAGAATAGACTTGCAATTTTTAAGGACTTTAGCCAATCCCGTTTCGTAAGGCTCTTTCTAGGCTACTGCTACTTCACCCAAAATCTTTCTAGGAGCATAAATAGAAAAGGGCTAAATAAGCAATTTGTTTTTAGGTCGATGTGAGGGTGGAAACTAGCGCTCTTACAACCATTTGCGGCAAAAACTATTCTTGGCATTTAGAAACTCCTGCCACATTTCATGCACAATTTCGGCGGCGGGTTTTATTTCGTTTACCAGGGCGGCAACCTGACCAATTTCTAATTCTCCTTCTTCCAAATCGCCTTCATACATGCCTTTTTTAGAACGACGAGCACCTAAAAGTTGGACCAGCTCTAGCGTGGTAGCCCCGCGCAGTTCAGCAGCTTTTACGTCTTGGTAGAACTTGTTTTTAAGCAGCCGGACCGGCGTGAGTTGTTTGAGAGAAAGTTCGGTATCGCCTTCTTGGGCGGCCACCACGCGATCTTTAAAAGCCTGGTGCGCGCTGCTTTCTACGCTGGCCACAAACCGGCTGCCCACCTGCACACCTTCGGCCCCTAGCGCGAAAGCTCCAAAAATACCCGCGCCGTTGCCAATGCCGCCCGCCGCAATCAGCGGGAGGTTCACGGCTTGGCGTACCAGCGGAATAAGACAAAAAGTGGTGGTTTCTTCGCGGCCATTGTGTCCGCCTGCTTCAAAACCCTCGGCCACAATGGCGTCTACGCCCGCTTCTTCGCATTTGCGGGCAAATTTTACGTTGCTGACCACGTGCACTACTTTTGCGCCATTTTCCTGCAGTATCTTGGTCCAAGTTTTGGGGTTGCCCGCCGAGGTAACTACCACGGGCACTTTTTCCTCCAAAATAATCTTAAAATGCTCTTCCAAGTTGGGGTACAGCAGCGGTACGTTTACGCCAAACGGTTTATCTGTAGCCGCTTTGCATTTCCGGATATGCTCGCGCAGCACATCGGGGTACATAGAACCCGCCCCAATAAGTCCCAGTCCGCCAGCGTTGCTCACCGCCGAGGCCAGCTCCCAGCCGCTGCACCAGATCATACCGGCTTGAATAATTGGGTATTGGATATTGAACAGTTCGGTAATTCTATTTTGCATGATGTTTGGTAAAAAAGCTATTTGGTAAGCACTACCCAAGGCATATGGAATGCGCCTGCGTACAGTTGAAGCGAGACAGAATCCCCAATTACTATCTTCTCATAAATATCCTGGGTGACAAAAATTTCATCGGCTTTTACTAAAGGCCCCCAAGGAGCTAAGGTTAGATAGTAAACTTTGGTGTGTTGATTGGCTTCTCGTTTCTCTAGGATCTTAGCCGTAAACGTTGCTGGTATAGAAGTGTCAAACATGACATTGGCCAGAGCACTTATGCCATACCCATAGAGCGCCAGAAGAACTGCTACAATGGGCGCACCGCGCAAATTTTTAGTTTTTTTGGTAATAAATTCCTGAGAAGTGAAGAACATGATTAAAAAGACTGGAAGTGCTACCGCACCTGACCAGCCCCAAATTAACCCATAGTCTAAGAGCTGCACGTCATTATAAGCCCTAAGAGCAATAGCTAACGTGATAAAAAACAGGGCATAGGCTACCGTAGGGTAAGCACTTGCTCTAAAAGGATTTAATCTGAAAAGACCTTTATACTTATAGCTCAGCCAAACAAGCATAACTGGGTAGAGACCTACTGCTAATAACGCTACGTGATATGGGTATGGGAAAAATATAAGCCAGGCTGTCAGTGCATAACCCTGCAGATTAAACCACGTGGCCACTTGGCGGGCCTTCTGTAAGGTAGCCTGACGTTCAGATGCCGTAGCCCCGTAGGACTTTTCTGTAAAAACCTCATTTTCTTCTTCTCTATAAGTTACTACTTGCAGGTTTGGAGATCGGGCAGAAAGCCAAGTCAGGACTTCTTGGCTATTTTTCATGCTGACTCCAATTTTCATTTTCGGGCCGCGCTTGTTTTTTGGGTAGACAGTAAGATAAGTGCTATCTAAGTGGTAACCTTTTACTTGAGAGGCCATTAAGGTTTTTTGCCCGAAGGCCCCAACTTCCGTAATTCGGTCATGCGTCAGAATAAATTTACTGTAAAGAATAGTGAGCAACGTACCCAGCATGTATAAAGTAAAGCTCAGCCCCACGGGCAATAGATAATAAACAGCACTAGCTTGCTGACTGTCATCTATAAAAGTAACCAAGCTTATGTAAACACCTATTCCTATACCAAGCACACAAGCCAAAGCCATAAAAGTTCGGAAAAGCTGACTATGCCGATACTCTTTTACCTCACTTATATTAGAAGTAGTATTCATGGGTGGAGACACAGGAGGTAAGACACAAGACTTTTCTATGGATGATCTCTCCATCAACCAAGTTAAAAAATCTTGTGTCCTATATCTTGCGTCTAAAAAAAGCTAATTACTAAAATCAATTTCGGTGCTGTCGCCAATGTTGAGCCGCTGGCTTAGGCCTTTGAGGGCGGAATCTGAACCTACCAGAGAATCCTCCAGCACCGCGTATCCTAATTCGGCGTAGCCGCCGATGATGGAGTTGCGCACAATGGTATAATTAAGAATGGCGCTCTCCCCAATGGCCACGTTGGGCCCGATGATGGAATTGGTAATTTTTACGTCTTTGCCAATGCTCACCGGAGGAATAATA
>JBBSSO010000038.1:0-9721 GCA_038241905.1 Cytophagales bacterium
CCTATAAATCAGGAGGTAATAGCTTAGCACATCTTTTTTTTGCTTAACTAGAACTTTCATTTTCATTACAACGGCGCAATCTCTTTCAACATGAATCAAACTCTAAAAAATGACCCTAAGGTATTGCGGGCTTGGTGTTTTTATGACTGGGCCAACTCTGTTTACTCTTTAGTTATTACTACGGCCATCTTTCCCATTTACTATGTAGGGCTAACCAAGACGGATACGGGGGACTTAGTGCAGTTTTTTGGGTTTGAAATTTCAGCTTCGGTGCTGTACAGTTACGCGCTCACTGGCGCATTTCTAATCATAGCCTTTTTGAGTCCATTTTTGACGGCCCTAGCCGATTACGGCGGCAACAAAAAGAGCTTTATGCGCTTTTTCTGCTACATGGGTTCTTTTGCTTGCATGGCGCTTTTCTTTTTCACGGAAGATACGTTTTCCATATCTGTTTTACTCTTCATGATTGCCGCCATTGGGTTTAGCGGCAGCATTGTTTTCTATAATTCCTACCTGCCGGAAATTGCGACCGATGACCGTTTTGACAAATTAAGTGCCCGCGGGTTTTCTTTGGGCTACATCGGCAGCATGATTTTGCTCCTTATCTCGTTAGCGCTGGTTATTTTCTGGGAAGAAATCGGGTTTGCCAACGATGCAATGCCCGCCCGAATTTCTTTTCTGATGACGGGCCTGTGGTGGTTTGGCTTTGCTCAATACTCGTTTGCCTATTTGCCCAGTAATCCTGACCACGTAAAGCCGGCTGGCAATTACTTGTTAAACGGTTTCAAAGAATTGGGCAGAGTTTTTAATCAGTTGAAAGAACTGCCTATGCTGAAACGGTTTTTGTTGGCGTTCTTTTTTTACAACATGGGCGTGCAAACCGTAATGTACGTGGCGTCTTTGTTTGGGTCCAAAGAATTGGGACTAGATACCGAAGCGCTAATTATGGTACTGCTTATTATTCAAGGAGTGGCCATTGCGGGCGCGTATTTCTTTGCCTGGCTTTCTGGCCGAATTGGCAACACCAAAGCGCTTGCCTGGGCAGTTTTGGTGTGGGTGGGCATTACCATTGGCGCTTATTTTGTGTACACTGGCCCGCAATATTACGTGTTGGCCTTTGTGGTGGGCGCAGTAATGGGCGGCGTGCAATCCTTGTCGCGGTCTACGTACAGCAAACTGTTGCCAGAAACCAAAGACCACGCTTCTTTCTTTAGTTTCTATGACATCTGCGACAAAGTAGGCTTGGCCCTAGGCACCTTAGCGTTTGGAATTACCGAACAGATTTTTGGATCCATGCGAAACAGTATTTTAACGCTTTTGATATTTTTCGTGATTGGGCTAATTATACTTTTATCTATCAAAACGAAAAAACTTGAAGCGGTAGCAGCTTAAACTAGTTAGGAGAAGGTCATTCTGTTTTAGGCCTGTTTTTAAAAAAAGAGGCCTAAAACAGACTTTTTAATTCGATGGAAAACCAGTATCAAAGGCAATTTTCTTATTTTGTTTCTACCTCTGATGTATCAAATAATACTGCGGGAAATGCGAGATAAGATTACCACCAAATTAATTAAGTCCCAGCTTCTGTAGTTGCGCAGCGCTCCGCTATTTCCTGTTTTCGGCCTGTTTTTTGGGAATCAGACCTAAAACAGGTTCTTATCCTAAACCCCAAAGTAGAAAAGCAAAAACGCCAACCCATACAGGTTGGCGTTTTTGCTTTAATTTTCAAAAAACAGGCCTAAATCACTACTTCGTTCCATACACCTTTTTCCCGTTTAGGAAGGTGCTAATGACTTTAACGCCCCGGATGGCTTCTGGTTTGATGGTCATAATGTCCTGATCCAGAATCACGAAATCGGCCATTTTACCGGGCTCAAGGCTGCCTTTTTGCTTATCTTCAAAGTTGGCGTACGCAGCCCAAATGGTGGTTCCTTTCAACGCTTCCTCCCGACTAAGCGCTTCATCAGGCTGGAACCCGGCGGCCGGATAGTTCTTGCCATCTTGCCGCGCAATGGCCGCATGGAATCCGTAAAGCGGGTTAATGTGCTCTACCGGAAAATCTGAGCCAAGCGGCAATTGGCCGTTTTGCTGTAACAAAGTCTTAAATATGTACGCGTGTTTAATGCGTTCAGTTCCTAACCGATCGCCAGCCCAGTACATATCTGAAGTGGCGTGCGTAGGCTGCACCGATGGCAAAATACTAAACTGCCCAAACAGCGGCACATCTTTTGGATTTACTACCTGAGCGTGCTCAATCCGCCAGCGGCGATCATTTTTGCCCTTAAGCAGAGAACCGTAAATCTGGAGCATTAAGCGGTTAGCGGAATCACCGATGGCGTGGCTGTTCATCTGGAAATTATGCTCGTAGATTTCAGCCGCCAAATCTTTGTATTCTTGAACCGATTGTAATAGAAAACCCGTTTCATGGGGCCGGTCAGTGTAAGGTTGCAACAAAGCTGCGCCCCGCGAGCCCAAAGCACCATCCCCGAAAACTTTAAAAGACCGCACATTCAAGTAATCAGTAGAATAAGGACCGTTTTTAAAATAATGCGCTTTGTTTTCGGCTGAAGGGCTTAACATGGCATACACCCGCATATTCAGCTCGCCAGCCTTTTGCAGAGAGTCAATAATGTCTACTGACCTTTTAGACAAACCCGCATCTACCACCGTAGTAAGGCCTACCGCGAAGAGATCTTTCTCCGCTTTTTTAAGCGCATCGGTTATTTCTTGAGTAGAGGACGAAGGAATTTTGTTGGAGACCAAGTTGGCGGCCAGATCTACTAAAATACCAGTCAGCTTGCCGTTTTTAAGTTCAACTTTTCCTCCTTGGATGGTTGTGCTAGGCGTAATGCCAGCCATGTCCAGCGCTTTCTGGTTGGCCAAAGAAGCGTGACCGTCAATGCGTTCTATAATTACTGGTAAATCTGGGAAAAGCAAATCCAAGGTATCTTTGGTAGGGAATTGCTGGCCCACCCAATCGTTCTGGTCCCAACCGCGGCCGGTAAGCCAAGGAGCATCCGGAAATTTCTGCCGGTGGGCCTGCAAGCGTTCCACCACCTCAGCAAAAGAAGTGCTTCCTACCAAATCTGCTTCGCGCAAGCCCATGGCGTAGCCCAAAAAGTGAGCATGGGCATCAATTAAGCCCGGGTACAACGGTTTGCCGTCTGCATCAATCTCTTGAGTAGCCGCATATTTTTTGCGCAGTTCTTCAGATGAACCCACTGCCAAGATTTTACCATCTTTCACGGCAATGGCTTGGGCTTTTTCAAACTGCGGATTAACCGTATAAACGGTGGCGTTGTAAATAAGCAAATCGGCCTGCTCGCCTTTGTTTTGGCAAGCCCCCAAGAAAGAAATTCCTAGTAAGGCGGCGACCGCCTGTTTTTGGAAAAACTTAGTCATAGCGCATGTGCTTAACAGACTCGCCTGAATCTCTCAGTTCTAAAAGAGAATCAATTCCAATCTGCAAGTGCTTGGTCACGAAATCAGTGGTAATCCGGATATCGCTCTCGGCTGTTTTTACGCCATCAGGAGTCATAGGATTATCAGAAACCAGCAACAGGGCACCATGCGGAATGTTGTTCATAAAGCCCACCACAAAAATGGTAGCCGTTTCCATGTCTACGCCTAAGGCGCGGATGGATAGCAAATATTCCTTAAAGTCTTCGTCATGCTCCCACACGCGCCGATTAGTGGTGTACACGGTGCCGGTCCAATAATCCATTTCATGTTTCTTAATCATAGAAGAAACAGCCCGCTGCAAACGGAAGGAGGGAAGAGCCGGGATTTCTGGGGGCAGATAATCGTCTGAAGTTCCTTCTCCACGGATGGCTGCGATGGGGAGAATAAGGTCGCCAAGTTTTGATTTTTTTAGGCCTCCACATTTCCCAAGAAACAAAGCAGCTTTTGGCTTAACTGCCGATAGCAAATCCATCACGGTGGCCGCCATGGCGCTGCCCATCCCAAAATTAATAATGGTAATGTTTTCAGCGGTAGCAGTTTGCATGGGTTTACCTAAACCTTTTACCTCAACCCCAAACTGTTCTGCAAACATAACAACGTAGTTTGAGAAGTTAGTCAGCAAAATATATTCGCCAAACTCATTAAGCGGCCGATCCGTGTACCGGGGCAGCCAATTTTCTACAATTTCTTTTTTTGTCTTCATCGTTTATTTTTGGCAATTTTTAAGAAAACCAGCCCGGAAAGGGCATCACACACTTATTTAAGTGCGTACCTTTAGGCTATGGAGCAGCTCACTCTTCCGGCATATAGCTACAAACTTAAGAATTCTGCCGGAAAAATTTATATCTATGATGCTATCCGGAAAAAATGGTTGGTTTTAACGCCTGAGGAGTGGGTAAGGCAGCATTTGATAAATTATTTGCACGTTTTTTTAGGCTTTCCTACTACATTAATGCGCATTGAGCGCGGAACAGCCTATAACAAACTTCAGAAAAGAACGGATATTTGCGTGTTTGATACGCAAGGCAATCCTTTACTTTTGGTGGAGTGCAAGGCTCCGCAAATACCCATTGCTACTGCCACGGTTCAGCAGGCTGCTATTTACAACCAAACTATAAAAGCTCCTTTTTTACTAGTGAGCAACGGCCGGCAACACTATTGCTGGTCTGTGGGTCCTGATGGCATTTCTTTAGAACCGATGCCAGAACTGCTTACTTTTGAAAAATTAATTCAAAGATTACAAAAAGTGTAGGTGTTTTAGGCCTGTTTTTCTAAAAACAGGCCTAAAACAGATTGTCATATACGGTAAAAAGAAAAGCGCCACCTGATTAATCAGGGGCGCTTTCTTTTTTTAAGTTAAATTTAAATAATTACGCCATTACGTCGGCCACATCTACCAAAGGTAAATTAAAAGCTTGCGCTACGCCGGGGTACACTACTTTTCCTTCTACTATGTTCAATCCTAATTTTAATTCTTCGCGCTCCGCGCAGGCTTGTTTCCAGCCTTTGTTGGCCAATAAAACAGCGTAAGGCAACGTAGCGTTGGTTAAGGCTAAGGTAGAAGTATAAGGCACGGCACCTGGCATGTTGGCCACGCAGTAATGCACGACATCGTCAATAATAAAAGTAGGGTTTTCATGCGTAGTAGGCTTGCAAGTTTCTATGCAACCGCCTTGGTCAACGGCTACGTCTACCAACACCGTACCCGGACGCATGTCTTTCAGCATATCGCGGGTAATGAGGAGAGGCGCTTTAGCACCAGGAATTAGAACTGCTCCAATAATTAAATCAGAGACTTTAATGGCTTCTTTGATATTGAAGTGGTTAGACATAACCGTTCTCACGTTTGCCGGCATGATGTTATCTAACTCCCGAAGGCGTTTTAGGTTAACGTCCATGATGGTTACGTTTGCTCCAAAACCGGCGGCTATTTTAGCCGATTGGGTACCAACAATACCGCCACCCAAAACCAACACGTTGGCCGGAGCCACACCCGGTACGCCACCAAGCAAAATGCCGCGGCCTTTCATGGGTTTCTCTAAGTATTTGGCACCTTCTTGAGGAGCCATGCGGCCCGCCACTTCACTCATCGGAATCAACAAGGGCAACGAGCGGTCTTTCAGTTCCACGGTCTCATAAGCAAGGCAAATGGCTTTGCGCTCAATCATGGCGTGGGTTAGCGGCTCATAAGAAGCGAAGTGGAAATAGGTAAATATCAGCTGCCCTTCTTTAACCAAATTATACTCTTCGGCAATGGGCTCTTTTACCTTTACAATCATTTCCGCGATGGCGTACACCTCCTCAATAGTAGGGAGGATGGTTGCGCCGGCGTCTACAAACGCTACGTCAGAAAAGCCGCTGCCTTCGCCGGCCGTGGCCTGCACGTAAACGGTATGGCCGTTTTTTACAAACTCGGTTACGCCACCAGGGGTGATGGCCACACGGTTTTCGTTGTTTTTTATCTCCTTAGGAAGACCAATAATCATTGCCTTATGTTTAATGAAGTGGTATAAATTGCGCTAATATACGCCGACGGCTACATATTAGGCAGCTTTGTTTGAGGTAATTTTGGAATGTTAAAGAAAGTAGGCTGTTTTCGGCCTGTTTTCTTAAAAACAAGCCGAAAACAGCCAAAAGCGCATAAAAAAAGGCAGCGATTTTATCACTGCCATTAGTACAAAATAAAACTATGAAAAAACTATTTAAAAGGCACCGAAGCCTGATTTACCTTCACTGAACTTTTTTTGGCTAAACTCTCCACCACATTTGCTTTGAGCGTAATGGTGGAAGAAGAACCCGTAATATCGTTAGAGACTAGCGAAACATTCTCAATTCTGTTTTGTAACACCTGCGGCGCGTAAGTTAGTTCCAGCTTACCTGATTGGCCAGGCTTTAAATTGGCGGGTGTCATTTTATAAACAACACATCTACAGTCAGTTTGCGCGCCAGAAATTGTCAAATCTTTTTTACCAGTATTTTTAACCGTGAATTTTGCCGTCGCTTTTTGTCCTTTTTCTAATTTTCCAAAATCGAAAACAGAGCTGGTAAGAGTTAGTTTAGGAGAATTCTCCAATTCCTCTTTGGTAGCAGTAGGAGTAACGGCCTTTTCTATGACCATGCCTTTAATAAAAATTACCTGTGATTCTGGCGTAGCGTTAGATGTAATGGTCATGGCTTTGTTAAAGGCTCCCATGCTGGCACTGTTATAACCAGCCTTGATGACGCTGGTTTGACCGGGAAGAATAGGTTGTTTGGTCCATTCTGGGGTAGTGCAACCGCAAGATGCATTCACCTGAGAAATCAAAACCGGTTGGTTTCCCGTATTCTTAACTACAAAGTCATAAGTGGCCGGAATTCCTTGAGTCAAAGTCCCAAAATCATGTACTTCTTTCTCAAAAGTAAGCACCCCTTGTGCCGATACCAGGCCTTGGGCCATCAAAATCACTAAGGCAGTAAAGAGTAAGGATAATTTTTTCATAATTAGTTTGTTTTGATAGGATTAGGCAAAGTCATCTAGGTCAAAAACAAAAATATTAAAAAATAGTTCGGATTGCTACAAAAAGATAAAGATTGCCTTCGCTCGTGCTAATAGCTAACGCATCAACCTCGTTTTCATTTGAAAATGGGGTAGAATCTGCGTAGTTTTGACTTTAAAAATTTGAATCTGACCTTATTAAATACCACATGCAAGCTCCTGAACGGACCACTCAGCTTTCCTTAACTAAAGAAGAAATGTTGCAGGATTACCGCTTGGCCTGCATAAGCAGACAAGCTAGTTTGGCCGGTCGCAAGGAAGTCTTTATGGGGAAGGCTAAGTTTGGTATCTTCGGAGATGGCAAAGAAGTAGCCCAGTTGGCCATGGCTAAATTCTTTAAGCCCGGCGATTTCCGGGCAGGTTATTACCGAGACCAGACTTTTATGTTGGCCATAGGAGAACTGACTGTACAACAATTCTTCGCGCAGTTATACGCCCACGCCGACGCAGAACACGAACCCTCTACCGCAGGCCGCTCCATGACGGGTCATTTTGGAACTCGTCTTTTAGACGATGAAGGCCTTTGGAAACCTCAAACCACTGCAAAAAACTCTTCGGCAGATATTTCGCCTACTGGTGCCCAGATGCCCCGTTTATTGGGCTTGGCGTACGCTTCCAAACTTTACCGGCAGAACCCAGATCTGCACACCTTTACTGACTTTTCCATCAACGGAAATGAAATAGCCTTTGGTACCATCGGCAACGCCTCTACTTCAGAAGGAGTTTTTTTTGAGACCATCAACGCTGGCGGAGTTTTACAAGTACCCATGTTGGTTTCAGTTTGGGATGATGGCTACGGAATATCTGTGCCAGCGCACATTCAAACAACTAAAAGCAGCATCTCTGAGGTATTAAGCGGCTTTCAACGCGACGCAACCGGGGAGCAGGGCTATGAAATTTTTAAGGTCAAAGGTTGGGACTACGCCGCTCTCTGCGACACCTATCAACACGCCACCAAAATCTGCCGCGAACAACACGTGCCCGTTTTAATTCACGTTGATGAACTTACCCAACCGCAGGGTCACTCAACTTCTGGCTCGCATGAGCGGTACAAAACCAAAGAAAGGCTGGCTTGGGAGGCGGAGCATGACTGTTTGCGGCAAATGCGGCAGTGGTTGCTAGTGCATGACCACGCTACCCATGAACAGCTTAACCAGATTGAAGAAGATGCAAAAGCATTTGTTAAAACGTCTCGTACCGCTGCGTGGCAAGCTTTCACCGAGGCTATTTTAGAGAATCACCAGCAATGTCTGGCACTCCTTGAGAATCTTGGCCAGTCCCTGAATGTTAACGCTTCCCAAATTATTGACATCAGAGAAGAGTTAAAAAAAACCATTAATCCGCTGCGCTCCGATGCCGTTAAAGCGGCCCGACGCGCTTTGCATATTGTCCGGAAGGAGAAAAGTGCGGCAAAGCGTGATCTGGTAAAATGGCTGGAAACCGTGCAAGGCGAAAACGCCGAACGGTTCAACTCCTATTTATACAGCCAGTCAGATAAATCTGTGTTCATGGTGGAGGAAGTGAAACCAGAATACACCGAAGATAGCCCGATGGTGGACGGCCGAGAAGTTTTGCAAGCCTGCTTTGATGCGGCTTTAGCCCGAGAACCGCGTTTATTCGCCCTCGGCGAAGATGTAGGAATGATTGGCGATGTTAACCAGGCTTTTGCCGGTCTACAGGACAAATACGGGGAGTTACGCGTCACTGATACAGGTATTAGAGAATGTACTATTATTGGCCAAGGCATTGGCGCGGCCCTGCGTGGTTTGCGACCCATCGCTGAAATTCAGTATCTTGATTACTTATTATACGCCATCCAGATTCTAAGCGATGATTTAGCCAGTTTGCAATACCGCACCAAAGGTGGCCAAAAAGCTCCGCTTATTATCCGTACCCGCGGGCACCGCTTAGAAGGAGTTTGGCATTCGGGCTCGCCGTTGGGCATGATTATTAACAGCTTGCGCGGCATTCACGTGCTGGTACCGCGCAACATGACCCAAGCAGCGGGTTTTTACAACACCCTTTTAAAAGCAGATGAACCGGCTTTGGTGATTGAAAGCTTAAATGGCTATCGTTTAAAAGAACGAATGCCGCAAAATATTGGTGAGTTTAACTTGCCTTTGGGCCAGCCAGAAATTCTGCGAGCCGGTACAGATATTACCATTGTAACCTATGGTTCCATGTGCCGCATTGTGCTAGATGCTGCTGAGCAATTGCACAAAGTAGGCATCTCTGCCGAGGTGGTGGATGTACAAACCTTGCTGCCTTTTGATGTGGACCATAGCATTGTAGATTCCATTCAGAAAACCAATCGGGTTCTGTTTGCGGATGAGGACGTAAGCGGGGGGGGCACTGCTTTTATGATGCAACGTGTTATAGATGAGCAAGATGCCTGGCGTTTTCTTGATGCCAAACCCACTGCTATATCCGCGCATGACCATCGGCCAGCGTATTCATCAGACGGCGATTATTTCTCTAAACCAAACGCCGAAGATGTCTTTGAAACCGTGTACGACATGATGCACGAGGCAAATCCGGAGGCGTTTCCGTTTCTTTTTTAGCCGATTAAAAATGAAAGAGGAGCGACGAATATGATTTCGTCGCTCCTCTTTTAAGATTCATAGTAGGCTATAAAGTCTGTTATTTAGAGAACATGATTATTTCTGAGGTTGTGACCAGGTTGCTGTTGTTTTTTGCGCGGTCTTTAATCATAATCTCAAACCGAAG
>JBBSSO010000039.1:0-9605 GCA_038241905.1 Cytophagales bacterium
GCCCCCACACTGCTTTATTACAAAGGCTCCGCCGATTTAAACGCCTCAAAAGTTCTGAGCATTGTGGGCACCCGCGACAGTACTGAGTACGGCCGCACGGTGACAGAGCAAATTGTACAAAGTTTGGTCAAACACCAAGTCTTGGTGGTAAGCGGATTGGCGTACGGCATTGACATCGCGGCGCACCGTGCGGCGGTAAAATCAGGCTTGCCGACGATTGGCGTTATGGGCACGGGCATAGACATTATTTACCCGTCGGTTCACCAGTTTGATGCGCAGAAAATGTTAAACCATGGCGGCGGCCTGCTCACGGAATTCCCGTTTGGCACCGCTCCAGATGCACCTCGGTTTCCGGCCCGTAACCGCATTATTGCCGGCATAGCTGATTGTACCATCGTGGTTGAATCTACCAGCAAAGGCGGCTCCCTCATCTCCGCAGATATTGCGCACAGCTATGACCGCGAAGTAATGGCTGTGCCCGGGCCAATTACGGTAGCAACTTCGGCGGGCTGTAATTACTTGATTAAAAGCCTTAAAGCTGTTCCGTACACCCAACCCAAAGATTTAGAAGAACTGCTAAACTGGGACAACGCCTTGGCATCTGCCCAAGTGAAAGCCACCGCCTGTGATTTTAACAGCCCAGAATTTACCGAAGAAGAAAGACGGGTGTTAAGAACCTTAAAAGAAGCAGGCGCCACCCATATTGACGTTTTGAGCCGACATACAGGCTTTCCGATGAACCAACTTTCAGCTGTTTTATTGACATTAGAGTTCGGCGGAATGGTAAAGGCCCAGCCAGGGAAAAAGTATAGTTTGGTTTAACCTGTTCCATTTTTTGAGATGAAGAAAATTCTATGCGTTTTTTTAATTTCGATATACTCTTTAGAAAGCAAGTCTGATATTTGTGATTCCCCACCCGTCGCTATTGAATTTCTGTTAGCAGAATATGTTTTTTTTGGAGTGATTAGCGACAAAACTTACAATCAAGATTCTGCATATTATAATTTGGAGGTCGAAGTACTTCATCATTTTAAAGACACCAAAAAGCGCCCAAAAACAGTCAAAATTAAAACAAAAAACAGCCTCCCAGCTTATAAGTCTCACTTTTTAATATTTGCTCACCAAACGTTAGATGGTTTAGTATTTTATACAAGAGGCTCTAATTCTAATCAATTTCAGTCCTTAAATGATATTCCTGAACATCTTTTAAAGATATTAGAAGCTGGGAATAGTATTGAAGCAGATAGCATCCTTTTTGACTCACATACTTTGCGTAACTGTATATTTCATATGAAACGCCCTTCCCCTAATGACAATAGGGACTCTTTAATAATTTCTCTCGAGAAAAAAACATACAAACATTATAAAAAACGCACATATGAACCTTTCTTGCTAACTATTAATAAAAGTGGTGAATTAGAAAAAGTCATTGCAATCAGGAATGAAAGGTATACTTTCAGGAGGTACTATGATATTATCTTATCTGTCTTTCAACCTTTACCTGTCATACCAAATGCCTTACAACATGATGTGATAGAAATTTTATATAGATATAAAACTTGGTCTCCAGCAATTTTCAATAACCAGCCAGTAAAATATCAAGTTTACTTTGAAGTCCATTTTGATAAAAATTTGATACTCAAAGCTTCTATATTTGATTAGTACATTTATCAAAAACCAATTGTGCATCTCCTCTACAACAGGCATCTAATTCTAGAATCTGATTTTAACCTCTCCTTCTCCAACCGCGCGTGTCAGTACGGAGATGGTTTTTTTGAGACCTTAATTTTAGAAAATGATAAAATCCGGTTTTGGGCTGAACATGTAGAGCGTATGCAAGAAGCCATGGCTGTTTTGCAACTCACCGCTCCTGCTAATTCTGATTTTTTTCCTTCACTGCGTACTCATTTAACTCACTTAGCGGAGGTAAACAATTGCTCAGGATTAGCCCGCATCAAACTGAATATATGGCGCAGCGGAACCGGATTATACACTCCCACTACCGATGAATTTTCTTGGTTAGCCACCGCAGCCCTAATTTCCGCAACATCCGAAGAAATTATAAAGGCTAAGCTTTGTACTTCGGTGAGAACCATTCCTTCCATTTTCTCTACCTTTAAAGGCATTAACTCACCTGTCTATGTTTTAGCCAGTCGCGAAAAAATTGCCCGTAAAGTAGACGATGTTGTGCTGCTAGACCCTAATGGACGTTTGGCAGAATTAACGTCTGCTAACCTTTTTTGGGTTAAGGAAAAAAAGGTGTTTACTCCAGCTTTAGAAACGGGCTGCGTAAACGGCATTATGCGCAGGCGCGCACTGGCTTGGGCGAAGGCAAATAACTGGTCCTTTGAAGAAGGATTCTATAAGCTAGAAGATATCGCTGGCGCAGAATTGGTATTTGCCGGGAATGTGACCGGGCTAAAGGCTATCAGACAAATAGAAAATGAAATCTATGATTCAGACATCGCTCTGTTGAGTAAATTAAAAAAGGAAATCTTTAAAGGTTGAGAACGGCATGCTGTTTTAGGCCTGTTTTTCGAAAAACAGGCCTAAAACAGCATTAAGCTTTATTTCATGGCCGCAGCCTTAGGTTCATTGGCTTTCCAAACCCGGATAAAATTGCCGCCCAATATCTTTTCAATGTCTTTTTTCTTGTATCCTTTCTCTACCAAGGCCTTGGTGATTATTGGATAAGTGCTCACATCTTCTAATCCGTTGGGGGTTGCGGTAATGCCGTCATAATCAGAACCCAAGCCCACGTGGTCAATACCGGCTAATTTTATAATGTGTTCAATGTGTTCAATCAGCAAAGAAAGCGGCGGATTTACCCCAGCAGATTCCTTCGGGAATTTATCAAAAAGGGCCTGACGCAGCGCCATGCCTTTCAGCCCTTTTTGACGCATAATTTTAACGTCGGAATCATGGGCGCCCATAAACTTTTTCATCCGGTTGGTGTAGGCGCTATCCAGAAATTCAGAAAAGAAATTTACGTGAATCACCCCTCCATTTTTGCCGATGGCTCTAATTTGCTCATCTGATAAATTTCTAGGGTGATGGCTAAAAACTGCTGCGCAACTGTGCGAAACTAAAACCGGCTTGGTGGACGTAGCCAATACATCGTAAAAGGTTTGTTCTCCTACGTGCGACAAATCTACCATCATGCCTACCTCATTCATGCGCCGGACCACTTGCTTGCCAAAATCATTCAGTCCTTTTTGGCCGTTAAAGCCGGTTCCTTTGGTTTCATCGGCGGCAGAAGATGCCCAAGAG
Source organism: Cytophagales bacterium (assembly GCA_038241905.1). Classification (GTDB taxonomy): domain Bacteria; phylum Bacteroidota; class Bacteroidia; order Cytophagales; family Hymenobacteraceae; genus Nibribacter. The sequence goes on from JBBSSO010000039.1 coordinate 3,271, forward strand.
GTGCTGTTGTTCCAGGTAAGAGTTAAATAGCGGACGCCTCGGCGGTAGAAATGGTTGATATTATCAAGCTTGCCCTCAATCATGTGCCCGCCTTCTACCCCAGTGAGCGAAGCAATTTTCTTTTCTTTTACCGCTTGCCTCATTTGGGCCGGCGTATACACCAATTTCATTTTATCCGGATTCCGCGCCACAATCGCTTCCAGAGTATCAATCTGGTCGTTCGCGAATTTAAAAGCACGGCCGGGTCCGTAGGTTTCATCTAAGAAGACCGCAAACAACTGCACGTCTACCCCTCCTTTTTTGAGTCGAGCTAAATCTGTGTGGGCTATTCCAGTTAAATCCTGCTCAATAGAGTGGCCTTCTAAAACCACCTGAGAAATAACATCGTTGTGGGTGTCTATTAAAATAGCTTGCTGGTGAATTTTTTGGTAATTGGGCGTACAGGCAGTGAAGGCCGAAACAGCAAATAGGGTATAAAGAGCGGCGCGCGTCATAGTAGTTAAACAAAGATTTGAGAAACCTAATATAAGCGCTTATCTTAAAAAAACCACCACTTTTTGTTAGACTTGAAAGATACCCTCGTGATTCTTTACTTTATAATTAGAGAGAATATCAACTGAAACGTATTACTAGCCTTCAACCAGCGCATTAATCGTAAAATAAGAAAGGGCTTCCTTTGGCAGGAAGCCCTTTCTTCTGGAGCAAATATAATAAAGCCGCTAGCCTCCCAGATATCGTGGAAACAGTAAAGTCTTTATCAAAAATAATATATGGCAGTATATCCTATTTCTCAGTAAGGGCAGAAGCCATTTTGTTTTTCCGCTGTCTTTTCAAATTGTCGGCCATCAAATAGATATCGCCGTATTCTTTGGAAAAACTTTCGGCATTTGAGAGCAAATCAGACATATGATCTTTGGCTGGTTGCTGGAACAAGCTCTTGATTTTATCTTTGTATAAAAATGCAACCGTTAACAAGCAGAAAAAAGCTAGATAGGCTACAATTCTAACTGCGGCAACTCCATTATCTTCCGTGCTGAAGGCTAATAGGAAAGTGCCAGAAAAAAAAGCTAATGTGATGAATGTGGAGTTGGCGGAAGTTTTCATAATATTATTTTGGTTAAATTGTGTTAAATCATAAATAACAATATCATAATCTCTATATCTTCATACTGGTCCTTTTTAGAAAAGGTTGTGTATTTACAAAGATATTTTAGAATTATTCCTTCTAGAGGAGGTTTCTAACTTTCAATAGTCAATATTAATCTATTTAAAATCTAATAGCAAAATTTAAAGTGAAAATTTTTATTGTTTTAGTTTTATATTTTAGATTATACGCTCAAATTTACCCGATTGCCAATTTTTAATCTTCAAACCAAGTATAACATGGCCACCATTTCTCAGCGTTATCAAATTTCTCTGGCATTGCTCACCGATATGTACCAACTCACGATGGCGCAAGGTTATTGGAAAAAAGGCATGGCAGAGCAAGAGGCCGTCTTTCATCTTTATTTCCGAAACAACCCATTTAAAGGTGGTTATACCGTTTGCGCGGGCTTAGCCGATGCCATTGATTTGCTCCAGCATTTAAAGTTTACCCAAGAAGATCTGGCGTATTTGAGGTCATTGAAAGGGAGCAAACAGCAACCTTTGTTTGAAGAAGAGTTTCTCTACTATTTAAAAAACCTTGCTTTTACCTGCGATGTAGATGCCATTCCGGAAGGAACGGTGGTTTTCCCAAATGAACCCTTGCTCCGCATAAAAGGCTCAATTTTGCAATGCCAACTGTTGGAAACTCCTTTACTGACCATCCTAAATTTTCAAACACTGGTGGCTACCAAAGCCGCCCGCATTGTAGATGCCGCGCAAGAAGACCAGGTAATTGAATTTGGCATGCGCCGCGCCCAAGGTCCAGACGGTTCGCTTTCCGCATCAAGAGCCGCTTTTATTGGGGGCGTGGGCGCTACGTCTAACCTTTTGGCGGGACAATTATTCAACATTCCGGTTAAAGGCACGCACGCCCACAGCTGGATCATGTCTTTTCCTCAAGAGCAAGATGCATTTGCGGCGTACGCCGATGTGTTTCCAGATGATGCTATTTTTCTGGTAGACACCTACCACACGCTAGACGGAATTAGAAAAGCAACAAAAGTAGCCGCTCAAATGAGAGCGCGCGGTTCAGAATTAAAAGGCATTCGCCTAGATTCCGGCGATTTAGCTTACTTGAGCATAGAAGGCCGGAAAATTTTGGACGAGGCCGGCTTTCCAGATGTAGCTATTATAGCCAGCAATGACTTGGACGAATACCTTATTCAAAGCTTGAAACTACAAGGGGCGCGCATTACGCAATGGGGCATTGGCACCAAATTGGTTACCGCTTTTGACCAGCCTGCTTTAGGAGGAGTATTTAAACTGGCGGCTTTAAAAAATGCGGCGGGCGATTGGGAATACAAACTCAAATTATCAGAGCAGCTTAGCAAAGTATCTACCCCGGGCATCTTGCAGGTAAGGCGCTTTTACCGTGGCCACACCTTAATTGGGGATATGATTTATTCAGAAACCAACGAACTAGCAGGCCAATCTACCATGGTTCACCCCAATGACGCCACCCAACAGAAAACCTTCCCTTCTGGCTGCGATTACCAAGATTTGCTGATCCCAATTTTCCGGCAGGGAAGATTAGTTTACACTTCTCCTACGCTACCAGAAATCCAGAATCATGCTAAAAAGCAATTAGCCCAGCTCCACGAAACGTACCGCCGTTTTCTTAATCCGCACACTTATAAAGTAGGTTTGGAAGAACAATTGCACCACACCAAAATGAACCTAATAAAAAGCCTACGGGCAAATTCTAACAGAGAAAACTTGATTTAAATTCTTCTTCCCTGTTTTCGGCCTGTTTTCTGAAAAACAGGCCGAAAACAGGTTTTTAAAACCGTAAATTATTGCTTGTAGTTGCGTAATTTCTGTTTACTATCAACCTAAAATTAAAAGGTTAGTGCTTTGCACGATGGTAGCTCCTTTCTGGCGTAAATCTTCTTTGGCTAACTCAAAACCCTCTTGGTTTATGGCGCGGGTAGCATCTTCTATAAAAAAAGTTTTAAAGCCTAATTCCAAAGCATCTTTGGCGGAAAAGTAAACGCAGAAATCTGCCGCTAAGCCCGCTAGATAAACTTCCGTCACGTTTTTACCTTTTAAATAATCGGCGAGAGCCGTAGATTTTAAATGGCCGTTGTCAAAAAAACCGGAATAAGAATCTATTTCGGGGTCCATTCCTTTCCGGAAAATAGCTTCTACTTTGTTCATGTTTAAGGAATCCGGAAAATCTGCTCCGCGAGTTCCTTGCACGCAATGGTCGGGCCAGAGAACTTGCGGCATGCCAAGCAACTCAATCGTATCAAATTCATTTCTGCCAGCGTGCTGAGACGCAAAACTTTTGTGATCTGACGGGTGCCAATCTTGGGTGGCCACCACTACTTCAAAAAGTGGTTGCAGCTGGTTTATGAGCGGAATAATAGCATCGCCGCCAGGCACAGCTAAAGAACCACCGGGCAAAAAATCATGCTGAATATCAATGACAAGGAGGGCTTTCATGGGCTATATTTTGCAAATAAAAGAGGTAATTTAAAATGGCTTGCTACTTATTGTCAGCCACCGCTTTTCTAAGATCAGGTAAAAGTGCATACAAATTATCACCGGGGCACGCTGAAGAAGCATTGTCGCGGTGGCCCGAAATCTGATCTGCTGAAATATTCCATCGCTGGGCGCAGGCCTGGGTCAGACGCACCAAACTTTGGTACTGGGCGGGCGTCACTTCTTCTACGTTAAAATTTCCTTCCAACACAATTAATACGTGGCCGGTGGGGTCATAGGGCGTGTTAGAATCGCCGACATATTGTACTTCACGCGCTTCCGCGATGGTTCCGTCGGCGGTAAGGTAATAATGATACGGAATATCGGCCCAAGGTTCTTTGATTCTTCCATCAGCCAACGCGCTTCGCTCCTGCGAGAACTTTTGCAAGTTTTTCAGTTTCTCAGCCAAGGGTTTGGTGGTCTGGCGGCTGGCCGTATGATGGATGGTAATTTTTGTGAGCACGTGCTCTTTCATGGGCAACACCGGCGGATTGGCGCCCCACTGGGCGCGGGAAACCACCGGCATTCCATCCGGAAACACAACTTTAGTGGTTTGGCAGGAGGCTAAAAAAGCAAAGACAGAAAGTAGGACAAGAAGTGAAAGACGGAAGAAAGTCATATTGTAAAAATTGGATAAGGCTGTTTTAGGCCTGATTTTCAAAAAACAGGCTGAAAACAGCCTGCCTTATATAATATGTTTTTGCTTACGAATTGCGGACGTGTCCGTCTCCTTTTACTACCCATTTGTAGCTGGTTAATTCCTCTAAACCCATAGGGCCGCGGGCGTGTAATTTTTGCGTACTGATGCCAATTTCTGCTCCTAAGCCAAACTGCGCGCCATCAGTAAAAGCTGTTGACGCGTTGGCGTACACCACAGCGGCATCAACGACGTTGAGAAAACGGGCAATATTTTCTCCAGATTCTGATAGAATAGCCTCGGAATGCTTAGAACTGTAATGGGCCAGGTGGTCTAAGGCGGCATTTAGGTTAGGAACGGTTTTAATAGACATTTTTAATGCTAAAAATTCCGTTCCGAAATGGGCCTCCGTAGCTTGATGTAACAATTCTGCCGGATAAATGCCAGCCAATTGCTGGTGAGCCGCCGGGTCCGCAAAAACTTCAACTTGAGCATCGGCCAAATCAGCGACCAAAGCCGGAAGTTCTGCCAAACGGTTTTCATGGATAATGAGGCAATCTAAGGCGTTACAAACGCTAACGCGACGGGTTTTGGCGTTAAAAACAATGGGCTTGCTTTTTTCTAAATCGGCGGTTTCATCAAAATACGTGTGCACAATGCCAGCTCCCGTTTCAATAACCGGCACCTTAGCATTGTCGCGCACGTAATCAATTAGCGCCTGGCTGCCTCGGGGAATAATTACGTCAACCGTGCCTACGGCTAGCAAAAGCGCATCCGTCGCCGCCCGGTCAGTTGGCAATAACGTAGCAAGATTTGGAGAGAGTCCGGCTTTGGTGAGCACGGCATGAATAATGGAAATTAGCGCCTGGTTAGAGAAGTTTGCATCGCTCCCGCCCTTTAAAACGCAGGCGTTTCCGGTTTTAAAACAAAGCGAGAAAACGTCTACGGTTACGTTAGGACGCGCCTCATAAATAACGCCCACCACGCCTAATGGAACCCGGACTTTTTGCAGTTCTAGACCATTTTCGAGGGTTTTCTGAAGAAGAACTTCTTGCAGCGGCGAAGTTAGCTGGGCTACTTTTTGGACATCCTGCGCAATTCCTTCCAACCGTTCTGCCGTAAGTTCTAAGCGGTCAAACTTGGGGTCTTCGGGCGACATGCGGGCCAAATCTTTTTCGTTTTCTTGCAGAATAAAATCCGTCTGGGCGGTTAATTCCTGAGCCAAAGAGTTCAAGACTTGCGTTACAGTTTCCGCGCTAATCTGGCCTGCCCCGCGGCTGGCAATTTGTGCGTCTTTAAAAATATGGGAGTACGGCATGAAGGTCAAAAGTTAAGGTAATTAGGCGATGGTTATTAAGCAGAAAGCCGGAGGATTAATTTTAATCGCGCGATTAGCGCAAAATAATCATCAAAGATTTCCTGTTTTAGGCCTGTTTTTCTAAAAACAGGCCTAAAACGCTGCTTATAAAAAAGCAAAACATACAGTTTATTATAAAGAGCGCTACGCTCCTTCTGAGTTTATAAAAAGATAATCATAATGCACCAAAGGCTTCTGGTTTTTCTGGCCCATTCGTTCTAGCGCCTTATCCGAGCCGTACTCGGCAAGGCCAATGCCGATGGCTTTTCGCTGTTCATCCACCAGCTTTACTAAATCGCCTTTTTTAAAATCACCGGAAACGTGCATAATGCCCACCGGCAATAAACTCACCGCTTTATCCGAAGAACACAAAGCAGATTTAGCGCCGTCGTTTACTTGCACTTCGCCTTTGGCGTAGGTACCAGAATGCGCAATCCATTTCTTTTTGCTCGATGCCACTTTGTTAGGCAAAAACGTAGTATGCACCATTTCCTGGTCAATTACCTTGAGCAAAACGTTTTCTTTTTTGCCGTTGGCGATGTGGACCGGAATGCCTAAAAGCGCTACTTTCTGAGCCATGTGGCACTTGGTGAGCATGCCACCTCGCCCAAACTGCGACCGTTGGGTAGACACAAACGCGGAAAATCCGGTGGCGGTGTGGCTAATTTCCTGAACCACCGCAGATTCCGGGTCTTCGGGATTTCCGTTGTA
>JBBSSO010000040.1:0-9586 GCA_038241905.1 Cytophagales bacterium
CCAGCAACTCCGCAATAGCCTTATCCACTTTCTCAAACTGAAACCCACGCAACACCTCGTCCATCAGCCCTTTTATCTCGGCCGTGCACAGAATTCCGATACTGCCTTCGTGGGTGTGGATTACTTTCTCCGGCCGTTCAAACTCGCCTTTTTCAATTGCGAGGCCCACGTTTTTATAAGCGTCTCTAAACGGCACCCCGTTCAGTACCTGGTTGTTCACCACTTCTACGCTAAAGAGGTATTGGTATTTCTGGTCTTTTAAAATATCGGGATTCAGTTTCAGATGCGGCAGCATAAACGTCATCATTTCCAAGCAATTTCTGATCTCTATGAAGGCCGGGAAGAAGCTTTCCTTGAGTAGTTGCAGTTCGCGGTGATAGCCAGAGGGCAGGTTACCCAGCAGCATCTGGATTTCAGTGGGGAGCGCCTGCAAGCGGTTGCACTTGCCGCGCATAATTTCAAACACATCAGGGTTTTTCTTGTGCGGCATGATGCTAGAGCCCGTGGTCAGTTCATCGGGGAGCGTCACAAACGCGAAGTTCTGGCTCATATACAGGCACACATCCATGGCCATGCGGCCGATGGTACTGGCAATGGAAGCCAGGCCCATGCTCACGCTGCGCTCGGTTTTGCCCCGACCCATTTGGGCGTATACCACGTTGTAATTCAGCGCCTCGAAGCCCAGTAAATCTGTGGTCATTTGGCGGTTAAGCGGGAACGAACTGCCGTACCCAGCGGCCGAGCCCAGCGGATTCTTGTTGCTGATTTTGTAGGCGGCTTGTAAAAGGTGCAGGTCGTCAACCAAGCTCTCGGCGTAAGCCCCAAACCACAACCCAAACGAAGACGGCATGGCCACTTGTAAGTGCGTGTAACCAGGCAGCAAGATGTCTTTGTTCTTCTCGCTGAGTTGCTGTAAAGTGGTAAAGAGCGTGTGCACAGCCTCAACGGTCTGCCTAATTTCATGCCGAATGAACAGCTTCAGGTCTACCAGCACCTGGTCGTTGCGGGAGCGGCCGCTGTGGATTTTCTTGCCAGCCTCGCCCAAACTACGCGTTAAAAGTAGCTCAACCTGCGAGTGAACATCTTCCACGCCTGGCTCTATGGTAAATTCGCCGCGTTCAATGCTTTGGTAAATGGCTTTGAGTTCTTGCTGCACGGCGGCGAGGTCTTCGGGCTCCATCAAGCCAATGCTTTCCAGCATGCGCGTGTGTGCCAGCGAGCCCAGCACGTCAAACGGCGCCAGTTGCAGGTCCATTTCGGCGTCTTTGCCTACGGTGAACTTCTCAACGTTTTGCGCCACGGAGGTTTCTTTTTGCCAGAGTTTCATGCTACGCGGTAATAACGGGTGTCAATAATTGTATGTAAAGGGCAATGCCTTCTTCCAGTTCTGAAAGATAGATAAATTCATCGGCGGTGTGCGAACGGGCCGAGTCGCCGGGCCCAATTTTGAGCGACGGAATATCCAAAAGCGCTTGGTCTGAGGTGGTGGGCGAACCGTATAAATTGCGCCCCAGCCTGATGCCCGACTGCACAATGGGGTGCGCCTGGTCAATACTGGAAGGCCGTAAACGGGTAGAACGGGGCGTCACCTCACAGGTAACATTTTCTCTAATGATTGTGAGCACTTCTTCCGGACTGTAGGCATCGGTCATGCGCACGTCCACAGTAAAGGTGCATTGGTCTGGCACGACATTGTGCTGCGAGCCTGCCTGAATCATGGTCACGCTCATTTTAACCGGACCCAAAAAGCTAGATTCCTTCGGGAACCGGAACGTGCGGAACCATTCTATATCGGGCAACGCCTGGTAGATGGCATTCACGCCTTCCTCGCGCGCAGCGTGTCCGCCTAAGCCGTGCGCCACGCAATCCAGCACCATTAGTCCTTTTTCGGCTACGGCCAGGTGCATTTGCGTAGGCTCGCCCACCACAGCAAATTCTACCTCACCCAACTCCGGAAAAATTAGTTCGATGCCGTTTCTACCAGAAATCTCTTCTTCGGCGGTAGCCGCAAACACCACGTTGTAAGTTAAATCTGAGCGCTCATAAAAGTGCAGAAACGTAGCCAATAACGCCACCAAACAGCCACCCGCATCGTTGCTGCCCAAACCATACAATTTTCCGTCTTGGACGGTGGGCGAAAAAGGATCAAACGTCCAGCTGGGATGCGGCTTTACGGTGTCATGGTGCGAGTTCAGGAGTACCGTGGGCAGGGCAGGGTTGTAGTGTTGGTTGAACGCCCAAACGTTGTGTTCTTTCCGGTTTATTTTTACGCCCCGCGCCAGCATAAATTGCGCAATCGCCTCCGCCGTCCCCGCCTCCTCACGGCTAAACGATGGGATGGAAATGAGCTGCTGGAGCAAGCTGAGCGCGACTTGGTATAAGGTGTTTTTCATGGTTATTGGGCCTCACCCCCTAGCCCCCTCTCCCGTAGAGAGGGGGGACTCCGCTAATGCGTTTTAAGGCTGTTTTATGGAAAAGAGGCTGAAAATGCGTTGCCAGAAAAGCCCCTCTCCACGGGGGAGGGGTTGGGGTGGGGCTATTTCTAGTCAGTATACAATTTTTCCGCTTTCTGCGCCGAAGTCTTAATGCCTTTGATCATCGCGGAGCTGAAACCGTTGTGCTCCATTTCGTTTAGGCCGGCAATGGTGCAGCCTTTGGGCGAGGTCACTTTGTCAATCTCGTTCTCTGGGTGGCTCCCGAAATGCAACAGCAAGGAAGCCGCGCCTTTGGCCGTTTGGGCCGCCATGCGCAGGGCATCGTTGGCGTGAAAACCAATTTCGGTACCGCCCTGGGCCGCTGCGCGGATGGACCGCAGAAAAAACGCAATACCGCACGCTACCAGCGCCGTGGCCGAGAACATGAGTTCTTCCTCAATTTCTACGGTTTCGCCAACGGCCGAGAAAATTTCCTTGACCAGCGCCATGTTTTCAGCAGACGCATTCTTGCTGGCAATGCACGTCATGGACTGCCGGATGGCAATGGCGGTGTTAGGCATGGCGCGCACCACTTCCACCACTTTGTCCAATCGGGTAATAATATCAGTTACGCTAACGCCAGTCACAATGGAAATAAACAGGTGCCGGTTGGGGTCAATGCTGCCGGAAATAGTGTCTAAAACGCCGTCCAGTTGCTGCGGCAGAATGCTCAGGACAATAATATCTGCTTCGGCAACGGCCAGTGCATTGTTGCTGGAAGCGCGGTACCCTTGGTCCACCATCGCCTCTAAAGACTTGGTGTTCCGGCGGGTGAGCGTGATGTCCTCACCGCGATATTTTCCGGCGGCCACCATGCCCTTAGCCAGCGCAATTCCCATGTTGCCGCCGCCCAGAATAGCTATTTTCTTATATTTTTCACTCATGGTTTTGTATGTTATAGCCGGTGCTTTGGCTGAATTTCTTTTTGGCCCCACCCCAACCCTTCCCCAACGGAGAGGGGCTTTTCTGGTAAAGCGTATTTAGTTTATTTTTAGTAAAGTGGCCCTAAAACACATTAGCGGGGTTCCTCCTCTCCACTAGAGAGGGGGCTAGGGGGTGAGGTCCTACAAGGTTATCCTCGTTCCCGCTTTTCCGCCTCCGGCGATGTACTGAATATCGGCTGCATCGCCAATGATCACGGCTTTTACTCCGGCTTCCAGCGCGGCAAACGCATTGTCAAGCTTAGGCAACATGCCCTCAAAAATGGCACCTTGCTCTTTCAATTTATTATAATAATCTGGCTGCAAGTGGTGAATTACGCTGGTTTCATCTTCCACGTCCAGCAACACGCCTATCTTCTCAAAACAGTACACGAGGTTCACGTCAAACTTTTGGCTTAAAGCCACAGCCAGCGTAGCCGCGATGGTATCAGCGTTGGTGTTCAACATATTGCCTTGGCCGTCGTGCGTGAGCGCGGCAAAGACCGGGGTAATAACTTGATCGGCCAGAGACGCCAGAAAGGCTACGTTCACGTGCTGGGGACTTTCTACATCGCCTACAAATCCAAAGTCAATGTCTTTAATGGCGCGCTTTCGGGCCGGAATAACGTTGGCATCTGCTCCGGTTAATCCCAGCGCGTTGCAGCCTCGAGTCTGTAGTTGTGCCACCAAATTTTTGTTCAGCAAACCGCCGTACACCATGGTGACCACGCGCAACGTTTCAGCATCAGTAATGCGGCGGCCGTTCACCATATTAGGCTCAATGCCCAGCTGTTTGCCCAACTCCGAGGCAATTTTTCCACCGCCATGCACCAGAACTTTCGGGCTTGCCACGGCGGCAAAATCCGTGAGAAACTGCTCCAGCTGCGCCGGGCTGTCCAACACGTTTCCTCCTATTTTGATGACGGTTAGTTTCTGCATGTTTTTTGGTAACACGAATGGAAAGTCAGTTTTTGTTTGGCCCTCCAGATTTCAATATTTCGTTCTTTCGGATTTTCAATCCGGAAGCTTTCTGCCGGGGATTTTTAATCCCAATTACTGCAAATCTGCCCGTGGTTCCCGGCGGATTAGAAATCCGCAACAAGTGAATTCGGGATTAGAAATCCCGAATAGCAAGGTCGTTAGGCTTGTGTCTATTTTCTCTCATTGTCTTCCTGAAAGGACCTTGTGGGCGAACGGTAATATCATTTACAACAAGGCTTTTCGGATTCGCCCTAAAGGTCTTTCCAAAGATGAAAAGGGCAATATTATTGAATCCCTTCCAACAACCGCTTCAATACCGCCTGCGCGGCAAATTCACGGTTGGCGGCTTCTTGTACTACCAGAGAATTCGGCCCGTCCAGAATCTCATCGCTTAGTTCCACGTTGCGCCGTACGGGCAGGCAGTGCATGACTTTGGCATTGTTGGTGTTGGCCAAATGTTGGTTGGTGAGCATCCAGCTGGGGTCTTGGGTCAAGACTTGTCCGTAAGGTTGGTAGGTGGACCAGTTCTTTACGTAAATAAAATCTGCGTCTTGCAGGGCCTCCGTTTGGTTGTGGGTAATGGTAGCGCCGTTGGTAAACTGAGGGTCCAATTCATAGCCTTCGGGATGGGTAATTACAAAATCCACATCGGCGGCGCACATCCATTCGGCAAACGAGTTGGGCACGGCCTGTGGCAGCGCTTTTACGTGCGGTCCCCAGGTTAAAACTACCTTCGGCCGACGGCCGGATGGGGCATGTTCGGTAATAGTAACAAAATCGGCGAGGCTTTGCAGCGGGTGGCGCGTGGCAGATTCCAAACTCACGAAGGGCACGTTGGCATACTGGATAAATTTCTTCAGAATTTCTTCGGAGTAGTCATCTTCCAGGTTCTGCAGCTTGGGGAAAGAGCGCATCCCCAACACGTCACAGTATTGGCCCATAACGGCGGCGGCGTCTTTGATGTGCTCCACGGTAGTACCGTTCATAATGGCGCCGTCCTGGGTTTCAAGCGCCCACCCTTCTTGGCCCATGTTCATGACCATCACATTCATGCCCAAACTTTGCGCGGCTTTCTGCGTGCTGAGCCGGGTACGCAAACTGGGGTTCAGGAAAATAAGGCCCAGCGTCTTGCGCTTGCCTAGGTTTTCATGCGCGTACGGGTTTTTCTTTAACGCCAGCGCTTCCTGCACCAAAGCGTTGATATCGTCTACGTCATGAACGGAAGTGAATTGTTTCATTTGTATTTTGACTATTGGACCTCACCCTAAGTCCCTCTCCAGTGGAGAGGTACTTGCAGATGTTGGTGCATAAATTATTTTCTTTTTTCGGCCTTTTTGTCAAAAAACCGGCCCAAAACGCAATTAATTAAACCTCCCCTCTCCACTGGAGTGGGGCCGGGGGTGAGGTTTTTATTTCACTAACTGAGCAAACGCCTCTAAAAACCGGTCCAGTTCTCCCTGCGTCACATTCAGGGCAGGCAGCACCCGGATGGTGTTTTTGTTGGAGGCGGAGCCGGTAAAAATTCGGTATTTATCTAACAACGCTTTGCGAAGCGGAGCGCAGGGTTCTTCCAGTTCAATACCCACCATCAGGCCTTGGCCGCGCACTTCGCGAACGCCGGGCAACGACTTGGCTTTCTCCATCAGGTAAGCTCCCATCCGGGCAGCGTTGTCTATCAGGTTTTCTTCCTCCATCACTTCCAGCACCGCCAACGATGCCACGCAGGCCAAGTAATTGCCCCCGAAGGTAGTGCCCAACATACCGTGTTTGGCTTTAATATCCGGAGAAATAAGCACGCCACCCACCGGAAAACCATTGCCCATGCCTTTGGCGATGGTAATTAAATCTGGTTTAATGCCTGCGTGCTGGTGCGCAAAAAACTTACCCGACCGCCCGTAACCCGACTGGATTTCATCTAGAATAAGCAACGCGCAGTGTTTTCGGGCTAGTTTTTCCAAATCTTGCAAAAACTGGGCAGTAGGTATATTCACGCCGCCCACGCCCTGAATGCCTTCCACAACAATAGCGGCTACTTCATGGCTGGCTAAAGCTTCTTCTACCGCAGCGGAATCATTGAAAGGTAAAAATATAATATTATCCGTTTCGTTAATTGGGGCAATCAGGCTGCGGTCATCTGTGGCTGCCACCGCCGCCGAGGTTCTGCCGTGAAACGACTTACTAAACGAAATTACTTTCTTGCGGCCCGTGTGGAACGACGCCAGTTTCAACGCATTTTCGATGGCCTCGGCTCCGGAGTTAATCAAAAACAATTGATAGTCTGGGTAGCCGCTCAGCTTGCCCAGCTTATCGGCCAGTTCCTGTTGCTGCGGAATGTGAACGGAGTTGGAGTAGAAGCCCATCTGGTTTAACTGGTCAGTCAGGCGCTTTACGTAATGCGGATGGCTATGCCCAATGGAAATAACGGCATGGCCGCCGTAAAGATCCAGGTACTCGGTGCCGTTCTCGTCCCAAAGGGTTGAGCCGAGGGCGCGAACGGGCGTTATATTAAAGAGCGGATAAACGTCGAAGAGATTCATTTGTGTAGGGCCCCACCCCAACCCCTCCCCAGTGGAGAGGGGCTTTCCCGCTAATGCGCCTTGGAGCGCCTGTGTTCTTTGGTGAGGACTTTTTTAGGTAAAAGTATAATTAATGACGCAAGCGTCTTAAAAAATTCATTCTCTTGTTTCCCAGTAAGTCTGGGGAAATACATCATCCTTTATGACGAGACTTCAGTCTCGCGCTGGTTTTACTTGCGTTTTCAGCCTCTTTTCTACAAAACAGCTCCATAACGCATTAGCTGAAAAGCCCCTCTCCACGGGGGAGGGGTTGGGGTGGGGCTTTCTCTCCACGGGTTTTGGTGGGGCTAAAACCCAATCGCTTTTAACCGCAAGCCCGTCCTCTCGTCTAGTCCAAACAGCAGGTTCATGTTCTGCACTGCTTGGCCACTGGCTCCCTTTAAAAGATTATCAATCAGGCTGGTAATCACCAGTTGATCGTCGTGTTTTTCTAGGTAGAGGAGGCATTTGTTGGTGTTCACAACCTGTTTCAAGTCTGGGTTTGTGTCCGTGACGATGGTAAAGGGGTGGTTTTGGTAAAACTGCCGGTAAAGTTGCTGAGCTTCATTCAAACTTAAATCTGAAGTCAAATATGTAGTACACAAAATGCCCCGGCTAAAGTTTCCGCGGTACGGCACAAACCGGATGGCAGTGTCTAACCCCTTTTGCAGGGCTTGCAAGCTTTCTTTTACTTCCAGCAAATGCTGGTGCCCAAACACTTTGTAACTAGACATGTTGTTGTTGCGCCAGCTAAAGTGCGCGGTATCGGCTAGTTTCTGACCCGCGCCGGTAGAACCCGTAATGCCGCTTACGTGCACCTCTGCGGGTAATGAAGCGTTTTGAGCCAGCGGCAACAGAGCCAATTCTAAAGCAGTAGCGAAGCAACCGGGATTGGCCACGTTGGCGGCAGTTTTCAGTTGCTCGCGGTTCAGTTCTGGCAGGCCGTACACAAATTGGCGGTTGCCAAACGTAGACTTCTCCACAAGGCGGAAATCTTGGCTCAGGTCTATTATTTTTACGGCATCCGGAAGTGGGTTGGCTTCTAGAAATTTACGGGCATCACCGTGGCCAACGCAGAGAAACAATACATCTACATCGGTGCCCAGCACATTTGTAAAAACCAGTTCCGTATCGCCCACTAAATCAGTGTGGGTGGCGGTAATGGGTTTGCCTGCTTGGCTGTTGCTGTGCACGAAGGCAATTTCTACGTTGGGGTGGTGCACCAGCAAGCGCAATAATTCGCCGCCGGTGTAGCCCGCGCCGCCTATTATGCCAGCCTTTATGGTTTTATTTTGCATCATTTTCTCCGTTTATTAAGCGGTACATCATGGTCTGGTTGCCAAAAATCTTGGAGAAACCTTTCACATCTTCGCCAGTCCAAGAATTATTCATCTCGCCGTAAGAACCAAATTTAGACGACATCAAATCGTGAACCGACTCAATCCCTTCTACTTGGAAACGGTAAGGTGCCAGCAGTACGTGTACTTTTCCGGTGACAGTTTTTTGGGTGTCCGTCAGAAAAGCTTCAATGTTGCGCATGGTGGGGTCCAGAAACTGGCCTTCGTGCATCCAATTGCCGTACCAGGTAGCCAAACTGTCTTTCCAGTACAGTTGCCATTTGGTAAGCGTGTGTTTTTCTAGGGCGTGGTGCGCCTTTATAATTACCATCGGCGCAGCCGCTTCAAAACCTACTCGCCCTTTTATACCAATAATAGTATCGCCCACGTGCAGATCCCGGCCAATGGCGAAAGCTCCCGCAATCTCCTGTAGTTTCTGGATGACGTGCACAGGGTTATTAAACATTTCATCGTTTAGGCCCACTGGTTCGCCGTTTTTAAAATGCAGGGTAATGCGCTCCGGCGTTTCTTTGGTCAGTTGGGTTGGGTAGGCCGATTCTGGCAAGGCTTGGTGCGAGGTGAGCGTTTCTTTGCCACCCACTGAGGTGCCCCAAATACCTTTATTAATAGAGTACTGCGCCTTATGGAAATCCATGGCCACGCCGCGCTCTTTCAGGTAGGCAATTTCCTCTTCTCTAGAAAGTTTTAAATCGCGGATGGGCGTGATAATTTCTACGTTGGGGATGAGGATGTTGAACACCATGTCAAACCGGACTTGGTCATTACCGGCGCCGGTGCTGCCATGTGCCACCGCTTGGGCACCTACTTCTTGCGCGTATTTGGCAATGGCCACCGCCTGCGAAATCCGCTCAGCACTTACCGACAGCGGGTACGTGTCGTTTTTGAGCACGTTGCCAAAAATCAGGTACTTTAGGCAGGTCTGGTAATAGTTGTCGGTTTCGTCTAGGTTTACGTGGTGTTTTACGCCTAAATGCTCAGCCCTTTGAGTTATTTCAGTTAGTTCCTCGGCAGAGAAGCCGCCGGTATTTACAAGGGCCGAATAGATTTCATAGCCTTGTTCTAGCAGGTACTTTACACAAAAGGAGGTATCTAAACCGCCGCTGAACGCGAGAACTACTTTTTTCATGAGTTTACATTAACGTTTGTAATATATCTGGTGCTTTTTGGTCCCTCTTCGAAGGGGGTTAGGGGGATGACAAGTCCGGTAGAAGAGCCAAGAACCTTTGCCGCAATTTAATTGAAGTCGACTCTCGGGATTTTCTAATCTGCACGAGTATTCATCCCCTTACCCCCTTCAA
>JBBSSO010000041.1:0-9568 GCA_038241905.1 Cytophagales bacterium
CTAGCAATAACGGACTGGGTTGACTTATGGAAAGGATGGGCGGGGCCAGAACATCAGCTACGCGCTGGTTTTGCGCATACAGCTGCACAGAGCGCACATCTTGGGCGTACACGGCATCTTCATAACGCAACGCCATCGACCTGCCCGAGCCTGAATTTGTGCCTTCTAAAGGAACGCAAGCCGAAAGAGAGAAGATGAGAAGGGCGGTAGAAAGTATTTTATGGCTGAAGGTCATGGTTTGAATGTTGGGAGCACGTAAGTATTCATCCTGCATTAGATGTACAAGATAGTGAATTGCCCACAAATCAATATCCCGGTCAAATACCTACGATCAGAGCAATTTGAGAAGGACTTACGCAATTGAGATTACTTACTAAATATCGTCCTAAAACTTCTTCTGAAAAAATTGTGGCAGTAATGTTAAGATGTTTTCGGCCTGTTTTTCAAAAAACAGGCCGAAAACAGAAAACCTCATCAGCTGTATTAGCTGATGAGGTTTTCTGCATTTATTTTAGTTGGTTTTCCAGCGAATCAGCGTGTTCCATGAGCTGTTCCCAAGCGGATTGCTCTTTGTCTAACTGCGCCTTAATCTTACCAAATTGCTGCGTAGCTTCGTGTAAAGCGTTGGGGTCTGCGTAGGTGCTGGGCAGGGAAAGTTTATTTTCGCAGGTTTTAAGTTTGCTTTCTAGTTCGTTGACCAAGCCTTCTACCTGCTTTAATTTTTGGTTCGTTTTTTTCAATTCTTGTTCAAGTTCTTGCTGCTGACTGGCGGTGGGTTTTGGCTTGGCGGCAGCTTTGACAGCGGCAGTCTGCGACGCTTGCGGACGTTTGCCGGTTTTTTCGCGCTGCTCCATCCAATACTCAAATTCGTGGTAGGTGCCGGGGTATTCCTTCAGCTCATAATCTTCAATGTACCAAATTTTGTTGGCGACACTTTCTACAAAATATCGGTCGTGGGAGATGACTACAAAAGTGCCCTCGTACTGCTCCAGCGCCTGAATCAGGATGTTCACTGATTGCATGTCCAGGTGGTTAGTGGGCTCATCTAGCAGCAAAAAGTTGGCTTCTGAAATTAGGGTTTTAGCCAAAGCCACGCGGCTTTTCTCGCCGCCAGAAAGCACTTTTATTTTCTTAAAAACGGTATCGCCCGTAAACAGAAATGAACCTAGTACGCCGCGTAATTCCATTTCGGTACGCTTGCTGCCGGCCTGAACCATTTCTTGTAACACCTCATTTTCCACGCTCAGGCTTTCTAGCTGGTGCTGGGCGTAGAAGGCCATTATAACGTTGTGGCCCAACTGGCGCTCGCCTTTAATGGGTTCATCGCCAGAAATAATGCGCATGAGCGTTGATTTACCCTTTCCGTTGGCCCCAATGAGCGCAATTTTATCGCCGCGCTCAATGTTTACAGTGGTATTTTGGAAGATAATTTTATCGGCGTAGCTCTTACTCATGTTTTCCAGGCGCAGAATATTGCGGCCAGATTGCACGTTAAACTGGAATTTAAAGTTGACTACGGGCGCATCGCCGGCCACGTCTTCAATTCGTTCCAGTTTGTCTAGCGCTTTCATTCTACTTTGGGCCTGCTTGGCCTTGGTGGCTTTGGCTTTAAATCGGGCAATAAACTGCTCAGCCTGCTTAATGTGCGCTTGCTGGTTTTCGTAGGCGCCTTTCTGAATTTCGTTCCGAAGCTCTTTTTCCTCTAAGTAAAAACTGTAATTGCCCGCGTACGCATTCAGTTTTTGCCCCGAGACTTCAACGGTCATGTTGGTGGTTTTGTCTAGAAACTCCCTATCATGAGATACAATCACGATTGCGCCCTCATACCCGGCCAAATAGGTTTCCAGCCACTTAATAGAGGGCAAGTCCAAGTGGTTGGTAGGTTCATCTAGCAGCAGGAGAGACGGTTTCTGCAACAATATTTTGGCCAGCATTACGCGCATGCGCCAGCCGCCAGAGAAAGTTTTGAGCGGCTGCCGAAGTTCCTCAGTAGTAAAACCCAGACCTTCCAAAATTTCCTCGGCTTTTACCTGAATATTATAACCGTCCAAAGCCTCAAATTGCTCTTGCAGCTTGGCAAGTTTGTCAATATGCTCGTCTTGGTAATTGGTTTCCATCTGGTGCAGCACCTCGTCAATGCGGCGCTGTAGTTCAATAGCCTCTTCAAAGGCTTGCATGGCTACGTTCAAGATGCTCTCGTGGGTGTCATAAGAAAGCAAATCCTGGTTCAGGAAGCCCAGAGTGGTTTCCTTGCTCATGTGAATGCTGCCGCCATCGGGTTTGTACTCGCCCACCAGCAAACGTAAAAGCGTCGATTTTCCGGTTCCGTTCAGGCCCACCAGGCCAATTTGGTCTTTGGGTTTGATGTGGAGGCTGGCTTCGTCGTAGAGCGTGCGGCTCCCGAAATGGAATTGTAGGTTATTAATGGAAATCATGCAGCAAGTCTATCAAAACGCAAAGGTACTGATTTTGAAAGAAACTTGCCGCGTCAGGTTTCGGTTACCGCCGATGGAATATTAGTTAGGCTGTTTTCGGCCTGTTTTTTGAAAAACAGGCTGAAAACAGTCGTTAGAAATTTCGGCATCTTTTTTAAAAAACCAGGAAAGCAGTTTGTGACCTGGTTTTTGAAATATGCCTCAAAAAGGGTTTTCAAAATCGGCAGGGCCGAAAGAGTGATTGCGAGGCGTAAAGTTGGTGTTTTCTTGGGAGGTTGGTTTGTTGAACAGCCGGTAAAAGAATGCGATGGGTGTTAAAACCAGAAAGAAAATAAGCCCCAGTAATATTTTGGTATTGATTATCCCAATTAAATGCAGCAAACGCATCCATTGTCTTAACAGCCAAGGCAGGGGCGGAATGGATAAAAGGGAAAGCGTCATGATACAAACAGCCGCTACAATCAACCACTCCTCTGAAAACCAGATAAGATAGAATAACAGTAGAAGCAGGGAAAGTGAAAGCGCCGCTTCTAGGTCTTGTTTCCTATTATGTTTCACGGCCTAAAACAAAGCATAAATAAATGATGCCGCTGGTCCGGCCACCACTACTAACAGGCCCAACAGGAAAAGCAGCAGCAAAATAGGCGTAAGCCACCATTTTTTCCGAGCCCGGAGGTATCGCCAAAGTTCCTTTAATGCATCCATGATATTTATTTGTGCAAGACAAAGTTACCAATTACCAGCATATCTATCTGCGTACTGGAAAAACAACGGATGGCATCGGCCGGCGAGGCCACGATGGGTTCGTCGTTGATGTTAAAACTGGTGTTAATGAGCACGGGGCAGCCAGTTCTTTTTTTAAAAGCCTTTAAAAGCTGGTAAAACTTAGGATTGGTGGAAGGATGGACAGTTTGCACGCGCGAGGAAAAATCTGCGTGGGTGGTGGCTGGCAATATACTTTTAACGGTTTTTAACTTGTTATAAATGTCTCCTTCCGCAAATGAGTATTGTACTTCTACTCTGTGTTTAGGTAGAATCTGGCACGTAGTGGTCATGTAAGGCGATGGATTTGCCCGGTCAAAATATGCGCCTTTTTCTTCCTGCAAAATGGCTGGGGCAAAGGGCCGGAAGTCTTCGCGCATTTTAGTTTTAAGATTTAAAACCGATTGCATTTCTGGATTTCTGGGATCTGCTAAAATGCTCCGGTTGCCTAAAGCTCTGGGTCCCCATTCCATTCTGTCCTGAAACCAGCCCACAATTTTTCCTTCAGCCAACGCCCCGGCTGCGTGTTCAGTTAGGAGGTTAAATTCAGTGAAATGAAGGAATGGCAGACCGCTTTTATTTACTTCTCGCTCAATTTCATTTTCTGTGTAGCCCTTGCCCAGATAGGATCCTTTCAGTGCGTCATAACCATTGGTTTCAAGCCGAGGCTTTTTTAAGGAAAGGTGGTAAAAGGCTAAGGCCGCACCTAGGGCTCCACCTGCATCGCCACTGGCGGGTTGCGTGTAAATGGCGTCAAATAAACCAGAACTTTCCAGTTTGCCGGTGGCCACGCAGTTAAGAGCCACGCCACCAGCTAAGCAAAGATTTTTGCTGCCGGTTAGTTGCTGCGCTTTTTTCGCCATCCTAAAAACTACCTCCTCAGTAAATTGCTGAATAGCCAAGGCCAAATCAGCGTGGTGTTGCGCTATGGGTTGAGTTGATTTTCTTGTTTCAAAGCCCCACAGCTTTACCCATTTCTTTTCCTGAATCATTTTAAGACTGGTGGAGTACTGAAAGTAGACTTGATTGAGCAATAGAGAACCGTCTGGATGAAGCGTTACTAACTTTCTTTCGATTATGGCACGCATTTTCTCAGCCTGGCCGGATCTTCCGTAAGGGGCAAGACCCATTAATTTGTATTCGCCGCTGTTTACTTTAAAGCCCAGAAAATAGGTAAAAGCCGTGTACAATAGGCCCACAGAGTCTGGGTAATTCATTTCCAAAAGTGTGGTAAGGCTGGTGCCTTGTCCGTGATGAATGCCAGCAGTTGCCCATTCGCCTACGCCGTCAATAGTCAAAATGGCGGCATCGTCAAAAGAGGAAGGGTAGAAGGCACTGGCCGCGTGGGAAAGATGGTGCTCAGAAAAATATATTGGGCAGCTTGATTCCGGATCAATTTCCTTTAAAGCTCTTTGCAAAGTTGTTTTCAGAAAAAGTTTATCTTTCAGCCAGATGGGCATTGATTCCTGAAAAGAGACAAATCCGTTGGGAGCGTAATGGTAATAGGTTTCCAGAAGCCGCTCAAATTTTACCATAGGCTTGTCATAAAAAACCACGGCTTGTACTTCTGATAAAGATATTCCGGCTTCGGAAAGACAGTATTGTATGGCATGTAAAGGAAAAGACTCGTCAAATTTTTTCCGGGTGAAGCGTTCTTCCTGAGCCGCCGCTATAATTTCTCCTTTGCCTACCAGACACGCCGCCGAATCGTGGAAATAGGCGGAAATGCCCAGAACAAAATCACTCATGTGTTATATTCTCTGAAATTTTAGAAATTGCATCGGTAATATAAGGCTTATGATCAAGAAATGGCTATATGGGTATCAATTCGTCGCGGTTCAGGTAACCACGCTGGTCTTAATGTTGCTGGCTCTGAATGTTTTACTTGCTGCTTTTTATCAATACAAAGATGAACAGCTAAAGGAAACTAACCCAATTGCACAAAAATATGGAATAGAAACCCTAGCTGCTGTTTATCCCGGTTATAATCAAAAACAAATTGACGCACTCTTAACTGAAACTTGGACTCGTAAGCAAGAATTTGAAAGCTTTACCGGATTTAAGGAGGCCTCATATAGAGGAAGGTATTTGAACGTGCATGCGGCTGGTTTCCGGATTGGGTCTGAACAGGGCGCGTGGCCCCTAGATACCAGCATGGTAAATGTAGTGGTGTTTGGTGGCTCTACCACCTTT
This sequence comes from Cytophagales bacterium, assembly GCA_038241905.1. Classification (GTDB taxonomy): domain Bacteria; phylum Bacteroidota; class Bacteroidia; order Cytophagales; family Hymenobacteraceae; genus Nibribacter. Next base: position 5,391 of record JBBSSO010000041.1, read on the forward strand.
GGTTACGGCGTTGCCGATGGAGAAACAATTCCCTCTTACCTTCAAGCTGCCTTGCAAAAATCAATAAGTAAGGTGCGGTGCTATAATTTTGGACGCGGTTATTATTATTCCTCGCAGGAGCGTGCTCTTTTTGAAAAATTATTGCTAGATGGCGTAAAACCCGATGCCGTCATTTTTATAGACGGTTTAAATGAATATTTTCAGCCAGAACCAGAATTTGAGGAAGAAACTAAAAACCTGTTTGCGCAAAAACCAGGAACAATGGCAGCCTATTGGTGGCAAAATATTTCCTTGTCTCGGTTGGTAAGGTCCATCCGTTACCGGATTACGGGAATATCGCCGGAAGCAGAGGAGCAGGTGTTCAGCTGTAAATCGCAAGACCTCCAGAAAATACACAACCGGTACTGGTTAAACCGAAAAATGAATGAAGCCATCGCGCAGCAGGCTAATATTCCCAGTTACTTTGTATGGCAGCCTATTTCGTGTTTTAAATATACGTTCAAAGACGATTATTTTATGACTGTGGAAGAGGCTAAAATATGTTATCCTGCTTGTGGCTATCAACAAATGAAACAGGAGTGGAGCGCTAGACTAAACATCAAAAACCAGCTTTGGCTGGCAGATATGCAGCAAAACCGAAAAGAAAACCTGTATGTAGATAAAGTCCATTATGCAGCCGCTTTTAATGCAGAGATAGCTGATTCCATTGCAAATTTTCTGATAAATAAAAATCCGCAATGGAATTCTAAGTAGATTTAAATTCTTGATAATCTACACTTTCCGCAGCAAATAAACCCCCACCAATAAAAATAAAGCGCCCAAAATGCGGTTCCAGTTAATGGTTTTCACCGGAAAACCCAGCCAACCGAAATGGTCCAATACAATAGCCATCAATAATTGACCAGCCACAATAATGCCCAGCGTGTTGGCTGCGCCGATGCGGGGTGCCGCCAGAATAACGGCCGTTACGTACAGCACGCCCAATAAGCCGCCCGTCCATTTCCAGGGAGATACTTGGCGCAATTGATCTAGTGAAGGCACCTCATTACGGTACATGATGAGTACGTACAGCAACAGTGCGATCGTGCCCACGCAAAAAGAAAGGAGCGAAGTTATGATAGGATTGCGTATCGCATCGCGCAATTGAGAGTTAACGCCCGCTTGCACAGCTACCGCCACTCCAGCTGCCATCGCTAATAAATAATATAGTTCTTTGCCCATTCTATGTTAATATAATTTCTGCAATATTACGGCGGCTAACGTTCATTTTTATGTAAAAGTTAAGAGCCGTCAGTTTCGGTCTGTTTTTAGAAAAGTAGGCCTAAAACAGCTTTTGTAAGTTGTGTTTAAATCAAAAACAAAGTAGAAACTTATCTGCTTAGCCAAAATAAGGTAGCAGTCCACCGTTGTATTAAAAGCCTGTTTGAATACCTTTGCCATGGTACCGCTTCATAAATAAAGTTTTTTCTATGGTTGCTATTGTCTCTTTGTTAGATGCCGTTCATTCAGAAAAAGTCATTAAGATTATTTTAGAACTGGAACGGGAATTTGGACTGAAGGCCGTACAGGCAACTCCTTACCCGCATATTACGTGGCTCACCGTGAATGATGGCAGCCTTCCCGAACTTAAAAATGTTTTGGGCCAAGCGGCAGGCCTTTGCTGCAGCATAAAAGCGCAAGCCATGAGTCTGGGCGTCTTCACGGGACCTAATCCGGTGCTCTATATTCCCATAATTCGGTCAGAAGCTATGAACCATTTTCACAGCCAACTGTTCCAATCCGTGCAAGGAATTAGTCAAGAAATTGGGGCTTATTACCACACCGGCCTTTGGATGCCCCACATTTCCCTCGCCCTCGGCGATACTACGCCGGAGGTAGTTGCGCAGGCTCTGTTGTACCTTAACAAATATGTTTTTTGCTGGGAAATTGAATTGGACAACCTCACGCTCCTAACCAAAAGCGGCGACTTGTTTCTGAAAAATGGCGAATATCCGCTGCTGAATAAACAGGAAAACAACGTTTTTACCATCACAAAGGTATCTTAAACAAGCTCTTATTTTTTTTGACGATAAAAGAAAAAGATTCTATAAACTTAATTAGGAAGATTGTTACCCTAAACTATCCAGAACTATTCTTGGCGTTTATTATTGACGAATGGCATAAAAAAAGCGGGGTGTTTTACCCCGCTTTTTGAAAAAACAGCCCTTAAACCGTTCTTACATGTCAAGAATAATTGCGAACACCAGCGGCGCCACAATGGTAGCGTCTGACTCAATAATGAATTTAGGCGTGTCAGCCCCAAGTTTCCCCCAAGTTATTTTTTCATTGGGCACCGCGCCCGAATAAGAACCGTAGCTGGTAGTAGAATCTGAAATCTGGCAGAAATAACCCCACAGCGGCGCGGTCGTGCGTTGTAAATCTTGGTGCAGCATCGGCACCACACAAATAGGGAAATCGCCGGCAATACCGCCGCCAATCTGGAAGAAACCAACAGTAGAATCATCGGTAGCGTTTTCGGTGTACCAATCAGCAAGTTCTATCATGTACTCAATGCCAGTGCGCACGGTGTGTACATTTTTAATGTCACCGTTAATTACATGGCTCGCAAAGATATTGCCCAACGTAGAATCTTCCCAACCCGGCACTATGATGGGTAAGTTTTTCTTGGCTGCTTCTAACATCCAGCTGTTTTTGGGGTCAATTTGGTAATATTGCTCCAACTCACCCGACAAAAGAATTTGATAGAAAAACTGGTGCGGAAAATAAGATTCGCCGGCCTGATCAGCTTTTTGCCAGTTTTTTAAGACGCTGTGCTCCAAGCGGCGCATGGCTTCCTCCTCGGGTATGCACGTATCCGTTACACGGTTCATGTGCCGGGCCAGCAGCGCTTCCTCGTCCTTGGCGGTCAAGTCACGGTAATTGGGAATACGCTCGTAAAAATCATGCGCTACCAAGTTGAAGATGTCTTCCTCTAAGTTGGCGCCGGTACATGTGATGGCCTGCACTTTGTCTTGGCGAATCATCTCGGCTAGAATAATTCCCAATTCGGCGGTACTCATGGCACCGGCCAGGGTAATCATCATCTTGCCGCCCTCGTTTAAATGAGTTTTATAACCTTCTGCGGCGTCAATGAGCGCGGCAGCGTTAAAATGCTTGAAATGGTCTTTCAGAAACTGCGTTACCTTCATGTTGTTGTGTATTGATTTAATATGTAGATACGGTTTTGAGCAAATACGTTCAAAGAATCATTGAAGAGGTTAGCCAAAATCCCAAAATAGCTGTGCTAGCTAGGCTTCTCAATAATAAAATTGTGGTTGGTGTAAATGCAAATATCTGCCGCAATGGTCAAGGCTTCGCGCACCATTTCCTCCGCCGATAAATGCGGCGCGTGTTTCTTTAAGGCCAAAGCCGCTGCTTGCGCATAGGTACTCCCAGAACCGATGGCGGCAATCTGGTGGTCGGGTTCCAGTACATCGCCGGTGCCAGAAATAATAAGTAACTCTTCTTTGTTCGCAACTACCATCATTGCTTCCAACTTGCGCAGGTACTGGTCTTTGCGCCAATCTTTGGCCAGTTCAATAGCCGCGCGTTTCATGTTGTTACTGTAGGCGCCAAGTTTCTCTTCAAAGCGTTCTAATAACGTGAAGGCATCGGCGGTGGAGCCGGCAAAACCCGTCACTATTTGCCCGTTTTGCAGTTTGCGTATTTTTTTGACGTTGCTCTTGGCAATATATTTATCCATGGTCGCCTGCCCGTCAGCGCCCAAGGCTACTTCCCCGTTGTGGAAAATGCCGAGCACAGTTGTTGATCTTATTTTTACCATCTTATTTTATCAAATGCTGCAGGGCCGTTTTGGCACCGGGCGTTGTGCCGCAAAACTACGATTTTCTTTTGGCATTGACCAGATGACGCTTGGTTTGCGAAAAGCAATCTATTAAGGAAAGTATTTTCCTATATTTATGGTCAACGCTTTAAATATATATAGGGTTAAACTTTCATTTCACCGCTATTTTCCCGACTTTGTAAAAAAAATAAGAAAGTTCTATCCTTTGCATTTGTGCTTTGGTTATCCTTTTTACCTTTGCTATTTCCTGTATACGCCCTAACGTTTAATGTACTATGAGTCGCTTAAACCTGCTTGAAGAAACCCGATTTGAGAAACTTCCTGTAACCGTTTA
>JBBSSO010000042.1:0-9548 GCA_038241905.1 Cytophagales bacterium
ACATGGCCGATGCTTGGGCAATTATTGGTCCCATTAACTGGTATGGCCCCACCAGGAACTTAAAGCTCATGTTTGACCGTCTGGTGTGCATGAGCGGAGGAAACCCCGATGAAAAAACCATCGACCATAAAAATCCCGAAAAAGCCATGGCTTTGGAGCACACCGAGGCTTGGAAAGAGATGAGCCAAAACCATCTGGAAGGTCGTACTGCCGGTTTCTTCTGCTACGGCGATGAAGGTGGAGATGAAATAGACGCCTCGGGCCGACCAAAACTTCTGCAACACAAACAGTATTTTAACCCAGATGAGGAGCCCTTTGAAAACCTGCGCAATACGTATGCGCCGCTGGTGTGGCAGTGCCGGTACAGCGGCGTAGAAGTCCCAGATCAATTATGGACGCATTGTACCACCGGTAAAAATAGGAAATACAGCGAAAACCAAGCGGAAGACATGGTGCAGGAAGATAAATTTATGGCTTCGTTCACGGCTTGGGTACAGCAGTTTGAAGGCTTTGTACGGCAGAAAGGAAAAGTGACCCCTAACCAACACCGGGCGTATGGTTTCAGCGCACCCCGCCATTTGTGGGCGAATGTGGAAGATGGCGTGAGGTACGCGAGAATGATGGTAGGACACGCCCCTGAAGGTTCTTCGCCCCAAATTCAAGAAGATAAAGGCTTAAACCAAGACGCCACTTGGAACCCAAAAAAGGGAGAAGGAGCAAAGCTGCGCGATGAATAACGTGCAATTTTTTGACCGTTACGGCGTACCGCTGCTGGTGGTGATTTTTGTCGTTCTTTTTCTATTAGAAGGAAAATACGCCTTGCGCAAACGAGTGCAAAGTCGTTGGAAACGGATTTGGATTAATACCGTGGTGTCACTACCTACCTTCGCGCTGAACCGCTTTCTATTGATTCCGGGCATGGTGTGGCTGGCGGCAGAAAACCAGGACTGGCAAATTGGAGTGGCGTATGTGGTGCCCGGGCCCGACTGGCTTAAAGCGGTGCTGGTATTTCTTCTGCTTGATTATTCAAATTACGCATGGCATGTATTACTGCATAAATGGCCGCTGCTTTGGCGCTTTCACTTGGTGCACCACACAGATTTGGACTTAGATATTACCACGGCGTTCCGCTTTCATTTCGGGGAGATGGTGGGCTCTATGTTTTTCCGGGGAGCGGCTGTGCTACTGTTGGGGGCATCTCCTTGGCTGGTGCTGGTGTATGAGATTACGTTTGAAATCGCTACCCAATTTCACCACAGCAACACCAAAATGCCGCTTCGGTTAGAGAAATTCCTGAATTTGTTTATTGTTACCCCGCGTATGCACGGCATCCACCACTCCGTGAAGCAAAAGGAAACGGATAGCAATTATTCCATCATTTTTTCCTTTTGGGACCGGCTTCATCATACGGCTCGCTTAAAGGTTCCTCAACAGGAAATTGTAACTGGCGTAGCAGGGTACGGTCCTGAAAAGAACTTAGGCATTCTGAAGCTTTTTAAACTTCCGTTTGCTGCTGTGCCCAAAAGGTATGGCAAAAAGAATCCGGAGAAAATGAGCTGATAATAGACAATTATTTCCGCCAGATGGCGATGCATTTTAAAAACAAAAGCTCTTTTTTCTGAGGGAAAGGACTGCTTTTTTGTCGCAACAACAACCATATTTAGTGGTGTAAAAGCCAACTTTTATGCGGTAAAATTGCCGCGTAAATATGAAACCTCTTGTGTTTTGGCCTACTTTTGGAAAAACAGGCCTAAAACAGCTTTCTTATTCTCAATTTATTTTATGACCTATACTCCTTCTGCCACCCGTTACCAAGACATGGAATACCGCCGCTGCGGCCGAAGCGGATTAAAATTACCGGCCTTATCTCTAGGACTTTGGCATAACTTCGGGCACGTAGATGTGCTGGAAAACAGCCGCCAGATTCTGCGTGACGCCTTTGATGCCGGCATTACTCATTTTGATCTCGCTAACAATTACGGACCGCCGCCGGGATCGGCAGAGGAAAACTTTGGGAAGATTCTGGGAGAAGACTTTCGGAACCACCGTGATGAACTGATTATCTCCACCAAAGCTGGTTACCGGATGTGGGACGGACCTTATGGCGAGTGGGGTTCTAAAAAGAACCTGGTTTCCAGTCTAAACCAAAGCTTGAAGCGGATGAAGATAGACTACGTGGATATTTTCTACCACCATCGGCCCGACCCAGACACGCCCTTGGAAGAAACCATGGCTGCGCTAGATTTGGTGGTTCGGCAGGGGAAAGCGCTTTACGTGGGTATTTCTAATTATGAAACCCCAGAGGCCACCCGCGCCATCAAAATTCTAAAAGATATGGGTACGCCGTGTCTTATCCATCAGCCTAAATATTCTATGTTGGTACGCGGGGCCGAGGAAAGTTTGCTTAGTTTGTTTGAGCAAGAAGGAGTGGGCTGCATTGCGTTCTCGCCGCTAGCGCAGGGTTTACTGACGGATAAATATTTAAGCGGTATTCCAGAAAACTCGCGCGCGGCCAAAGTGAACGGGGTTTTAAAGGAAGCAGACGTTACCCAAGAAAAGGTAGAGCAGATTAAACGTTTAAATGCCATAGCGCAGGACCGGGGGCAAAGTATGGCGCAAATGGCGTTGGCTTGGCTCTTGAAAGACCCTCGCATTACGTCCGTTCTCATTGGCGCCAGCAGCCCTGCTCAGTTAGCAGATTCTTTAAAATGTCTCCAGAACACACAGTTTAGTTCAGATGAATTAGAACGCATTAATTCTATTTTAGCCTAAGCGCGGGCTTCTTTTATTTTGGTGTTTTCGGCCTATTTTCTGAAAAACAGGCCGAAAACAGAAAGGAGGCAAGGATTTTCCTTGCCTCCTTTCTGTTTATTTAAATGGCTGATGGGCATTCCTGCTTCTGCCGCGATAGAACGAAGTCTACAAAATCGCTGGCGGTACGGAGCGGCACTTCATCTGGAATGCTAATGTGAAACATCTTTTCCACTTCCCAAATAATGCGTACTACGTCAAAGGTATCAAAGCCAAATTCTTTGCTTAGGTCAGTGGTCATCTGCAACCTAGAAGGGCGAGTGGCCTTATTTTTTCTGATGATTTTTAATACCTTCTGGGCGATGGAAGGGGTTTGAGCGGAGGTCATATAAAAAAGAAATTACTAGTAGCAGGTAAAAAAAAGGAATGTTTTCCGATGTGATTTTATGAGAGAAAAACAGCAATAAAATAGCCAGTTAGCCAGTACGGCAAAGGTACTAACGCATCTTTATTTCTGCACAACTCAAGGTAATGAAAGAAAAGCGGACGCAACGTGCACCCGCTTTTCTGATGGTAATATAGTGTAGGTTAAACAGCAGCTACGTGGCCGTGCTGTTCTTTCCCAGATTCTAGCGCTGCGGTTTCCCGCTCTAGTTCCTCGGCAGTTTTGTCAATTAAGATAATTTCTGTGCTTTTATCCCAACCAAACTTGGCCAGAATGCGGTCAAAACCATAGTAGATAATCGGCACTACAATTAGGGTCAAGAACATAGAAGAACTTAAGCCGCCAATCAAAGCCCAGGCCAGTCCGTTTTTGGTCGCGGCCACTGATCCACCGGCCAAGGCAATCGGCAGCATACCAAACACCATCGCCAGCGTTGTCATCAGAATTGGGCGGAAACGAATGCGCACCGCTTCCAGCAAGGCGCTCTTCACGTCATGGCCTTCTTTCTTCATCTGGTTGGTAAAGTCTACCACCATAATGGCGTTCTTGGCTACCAGACCAATCATCATGATGATGCCCAGAATGGAGAAAATGCTCAAAGATTGCGCGGCCAAAGCTAGGGCTAGCAAAGCCCCAATAATAGCCAACGGAATGGAGAAAAGCACTACCAACGGGTACACATAAGAGTCATAAAGCGCCACCATAATCAAGTACACAAAGATGATGGAAGCCAACAAGGCCAGACCCAACGTACCGAACCCTTCACTCTGGTTTTTCAAGTCGCCGGCGAAGTCAACAGTTACCCCATTCGGAACTCTTATATCAGCCATCTTGGCTTGAATATCAGCCCCCACAGAACCGGCCGGCCGGCCGATAACCTGGGCGTTAACATTGAGGGAAGTTACACGGTTGGTCCGTTCCAACTGAGACGGGCCGGTAGACTGTTTAATGTCAGCGAACTGGCCCAAGCGTACTACCTTGCCCTGGTTGTTGATGAAGGAAAGGTTAGAAATGTCGGTCACGTTGCGGCGATCAAACTCGTCTAAGCGGATGTTGATGTCGTAGTCTTCGGTTCCGGAGCGGAATGTAGCATTTGAGTTACCGCTAAAGGCCAGCTGCATACTTGCTCCTACACTTTCCAGAGAAAGTCCTAGGCTAGCCATTTTGTCGCGGTTCACCACTACTTCAATTTCCGGGTTTCCACCTTCTACAGAAGTCTCCACGTCTACGGTACCATCCACGGTTTCCACCACTTTGGTCACATCTTTGGAAAACGCAATCAGAGAATCTATGCTGGGGCCAGATAACACTATCTGAATAGGAGCCTGGGAGTTTCCTACCAAGCCTACCGGCACCGGCGTTACTTCTACGTTGGGCAATTTGCCTTCAAGATCAGCTTTGGCTTGACGGCTGAATTGCTGAGTACTAAACAGGCGCTGTTTCACGTCTACCAAGGTCACACTCACATCTGCCTGGTAGGCAGAGTTCTGGCCAGCCTGTGCAGAAGAGGTAGTGCCTACCGTGGTAAATACTTTAACCACTTCCGGAAACGTGCGCAGGTATTCTTCTACTTGTTTGGTAGCAAAGTTGGTCTGTTCTACTGTTGAGTTCTTAGGCAACTCTAATTGCAAACTCACTTCACCTCGGTCACCGGCCGGAATAAACTCAGACCCAATAAACCCAAACGGTACCAGCATGAACGAGGCAACCAGCATCAAAAATGTGGCCGCCAAGGTTATGAACTTGTGGTTAAAAGCCCATTTCAGCGCACTAATGAAGCCTTCAATAATGCTATCCAGCAACCGCTCAAACCATAAAATGAATCGGCCGAACATGTTTTTGTCAGACACGTGCTCCAGTTTAGAAAAACGGCTGGCTAAGAGCGGAATAAGGGTAAAGGCCACAAACAGAGACATCATAGTCGCAACGGCTACCACCACCGCAAACTGTCGCAGAATATCAGAAACCAAGCCAGATGACAAGGCAATCGGAATAAAAACTACTACAATTACCAAGGTAATGGAGGTAACGGTGGCGCCAATTTCTCTGATACCATCATAAGATGCCTGCGCCGGGGTTTTACCCATTTCCATGTGCCGGTAAATATTCTCAATCACCACAATGGCATCATCCACCAGAATACCCACTACCAGCGAGAGCGCTAGCAAAGACATGAGGTTCAATGAGTAGCCCAAAAGGTACATAACAATGAACGTGGCTACCAAGGAAGCCGGAATGGAGATCATTACAATTACTGCGTTACGCAGCGAGTGTAAAAACAACAGCATTACAATCGCTACTAATACTATTGCAATCATTAAATCATGCAACACAGAGTCAGCCGCCTCCAGCGTAAAGTCAGAGCTATCAGAGGCAACGTTGAATTTCAGGCCTTGAGCAGCATAGGTTTGCTCCAGTTTGGCCAAGGCAGCTTTGGTCTGCGCACTTACCTCCACCGCATTGGCATCTGACTGCTTCTGGATGGTGATACCTACGGATGCTTTGGAATTAATACGGCTCAATACTTCCACGTCTTTCTGGGTATCCTGCACCTCTGCCAAGTCAGCAAGCCGTACCGTACCGTTCTGGTCTTCCTTGATAATAAGGTTACGCAGCTGTTCCAGATCCTGGAATTTACCGGCTAACCTAAGTTGGGTCTGTCCGTTCTCATTTTTAATTCTGCCGGTAGGAAAGTCTAAGTTAGAATTCCTGATTTTCTGCTGCACCTGTAGAATAGAGATGCCGTAGGCTTCTAATTTATTTGCCTGAATGTTTACCTTAATTTCGCGCTCAGCTCCACCTAGAATCTTAATGGCGGCCATGCCAGGCACGCGAGAAAGCTCTGGTTTGATTTTCTTCTCAATAAGGTCAAAGAATTCAGTAGCAGGAATGTTAGCCGTAGCTCCCATTTTGATGATGGGCAAATCGTCAAAGTCAAACTTGTTGAGGGTTGGCGGATCTGCATCATCGGGCAGGCGAGCCAGAATGGTGTTGATTTTCCGCTGGGCATCTTGCAAGCTTAAGTCAACGTCGGTGCCTTGGTTTAACTGCACGGTAATAATAGAGAAACTCTCTAGCGAAGTCGCTTTCAGTTCCTTCACATTCTCCAAAGAGGAAAGCGCATCTTCAATTTCTTTGGTCACCGAGTTTTCTACCTCGTTGGGCGAGGCCCCGGGGTAAAGCGTGGTAACGGTAAGCACCGGAGGACTAAACTTAGGCAGCAACTCATAGTTGAGGGCCTGGTAAGAGACAATCCCCAGCAGGGTGAGCACGGTAAAGATTACCACCACCAAGGTTGACCGCTGTATAGATATTTTGGTTATGTTCATTTTCTAAACGTCATAAGTAAATAGGAACGCTACATTCCTGATTATTTGAGGGTAGTAACCGAGATGCCTTCGCGAAGGTTAATCTGGCCAGTCTGCACCACTTTATCGCCGGGCGCTACACCTTCTAAAATTTCAACTTGGCCTTGCGTTACCACGCCAATTTTCACCTTGCGGAGGTTGGCTTTGCCTTGGTTGTCTACCCACACACTTGGGTCCTGGATGCTGCCTACAATGGCTTCGCGAGGTAAAAGAAGCGCCTCGCGCTGGTCATCTATTTGGAACATAGCAGTGCCGTACATACCAGCCCGCAAATTGTTGTTAGCGGTATTTTTAACCTCAATTTCCACATCAAATTTAAGGCTGGCATCGGCGGCTGCGCCGATGGCCGTAACAGTGCCTTGGTATTCTTGCGTGCCGCCGGCATTGGCAATTACTTTTACTTTCTGGCCGCGGTTAATAAGCAATACTTCAGACTCAGAAACTTTCACGTTCAGTTTTAAGCGGTCAACGTTCACAATATCATACATTCTGGTGCCAGCGTTGGCGTTCAGGTAAGACCCAACCTCAATGTACATTTCGTTTATTTGGCCATTAATTGGAGAGGTAACCCGGGTGTTCGCTTGGTTCTGGCGGGCAGCAACCATTTGGGCGCGGGTGGCATTTACGTTTATCTGAGCGTCTTCTACTTGGCGTTGGGTCACGGCATCGCCAGCAATCAGATTTTTCATGCGCTCTAAATCTTTGAGGGCTTTCTGGTAGTTGGCGTTGGCGGTGGCCAGGTTGGCGCTCATGGTATTATCTTCCACTCTTAAGAGCAAGTCACCCGCACGCACTTTGTCGCCTTTGCGCTTAATTACGCTCTGAATCTGTCCAGAAATCTCAGACACCAACGTAAGGCTTTGTACCGGTCTAAAATTTCCTTGGGCCGTAAACGACTTATCTAGTTTAGCTGTCTTGGCTTCGGTTAGCGTAACCGGAATGGCATTACTCTTAATTTCGGCCACGGCGGCCTTGGTGGTCATGTCCTCTTTGTTTTTGTTCAACGTGTAGGCAATAGCGCCAATGAGCAGAACGGCAACCAGGATATAGATAATTTTTTTCATGTTCTTGTAACCGGAAAAGTGTTATTGGATTAGGTTTTTGATTTCGCCGCGGGCTCTGAGGTAGTCCAGCTGGGCTATTTTGTATTTCAAGCGTTCATTGTTCAGGTTGGTCTGGGCTTCGCGCTGGGCTACTTCGGCATCCAGCAAATCGGTAAGCGGCGCCAACCCTTCTTTGTAAAGGCTGTTGGTGGTATTGTAAACCTCCAGAGCCAACTGCACATTCCTTTCTTGGTTTTGGATGGCCAACTGACTGGTGCTCATTTGCATGAGGGCATTGTCTAAACTCATTTGGGTGCTCAACGAAAGGTTTTGCATGTCTAGCTCAGTTTTCTGAACCTCTAACTGTGCTTGTCTTATCTGGTTTTTCCGTTGGAAGCCGTCAAAAATGGGAATGTTCAGTTTCAGACCTAGCACAAACGTGTTAAACCAAGTCTCGCCTGTGTCAAAAAAGTTAAACTCCTTGCGTTGCGCGTTGTAAGAATATTGTCCAAAACCAGCCAAGGATGGATACGCTCCTCCTTTAATGTTTTCTACATTTAAGCCATACAATTTCCGCTGGGTCAACAATGATTGATAGTCAGAGCGCTGCGCCAGAATTTCTTCAGTGTTCACGCTAAGCGAAAGCGCGGTAGGAGAGAGCGTTGTTTCGCCCGCAATTTCAAAGTCTTGCTCCATGGGCATGCCCATGAAAAACTTTAACGCGTTTTTCTGCTGCTCATAAGCGGCAGCCAGCGTTTGGCGCTGGTTTTCTAGGTTCGTTCTGTTTACCGTAATGCGGTTAACGTCTACCTTTTTAGCGAAATCATTGTCATACTGCAAGGTTAAGATTTTCTCTAGCTGCACCAAACGGTTAAAATTGGCCTCAATGGTATTGAACTGTTCCTTGGTTTGCAGTGCCTGTAAATACGCAGAGCTCACGTTGTAAAGCACGTCTTCTTTGCTCATCTGCGTGCGCAGGCGGTACAAATCACGAGTAGTAGCGGCAGCTTCTAAACCCACAAAATACGACTTGCTAAAAATCAACTGCGTTAACTCTAGTCCGCCGTTGGCGCTGTATTTAGAGCCAAACTTAACGGGTATCAACGTGCCGGGTTGGTTTATAATCTCGCCGGGTAAAAGTTGAGTCGGGATGGACGGAAATACGCTAAATTGGCCCGTTGCGCTAAGCTGAGGAAAGCCAGATCCTTTGGTTTCCTTTATTTTATATTCGGCGCCCTGCTCGTCTAGTTGAGATTTAGAGATACTAATGTTATTACTGGCGGCATAATTCAGGGCTTCTTGCAGGGTAAGAATATTATCCGCAGGGCTCTGGGTTTGCGCATAACCAGAACTTGCCAAGGCTAAAAAGGCAAACCCTAGTGTTAGGTGCTTCATTTTCACGGTTTTATTATTGTTAAGTTGTTTTTGAAAGAATCTTGAGTTCAGTTTTTTAAGAACCAAACCAATGAAAAAATTTTATGTTTTAGATTTTCGCCACTTTTCTAGGAGCATCGGGACTTCTTCAGACAGAAACTCCATAAAATCAATGCGTTCTGCTATTTTTTGATTCATGTCTAGATTCTTATTTCCGCGCATTTGGTTGGCATGGCGCAATAACTTGCTAAAGCCTAGAATCGCCTCCATTTTATTAATGACTTCCTCGTGCCAATTCTCCAGCAAGGCTCCAAAATACCGTTTTCGGTCGCCGGGGTAGGTGGTGTATTCCAGCAGCCGAACTTGTAAAAGTAAGTTAAGCGCGTTGCTAGCCGCACTTTTGCTGATGGCAAGGGTATCTATAATTTCTTCAAAACTTAGATGAGGTTGGTCAGACACATAGAGAAGACCCATGATGCGGCCCGTTACGGGCGGAAAGCCCTGCTGCTCATGGTAAATGCCAATCTTCTCAATCAACTGCTTTTGCTCCGGCGTTAAATTCGTCAC
>JBBSSO010000043.1:0-9544 GCA_038241905.1 Cytophagales bacterium
TACGCCCCCCGGAGCACGCCATGCTGCTTGGCTTGGACCCAATGTTTTTTAAAATGGCGGTCTTGGTGCGAAACTCCTTCGGTGGCTTTAATAAAAGAGAAAACAATTTTTTGCTTTTTTACTTCCTTCCAGTCGATGGACCGATTGTGGTGTGACACGTCTAATCCAATGACCTCATAGCCTTCGGGGCTGAAAGCAGTCAGGGAATTAGTATTGGTAACTTCCTCTATTTTGTGCCGAAGGAAAGCCAGCCTGCCGCCGGTTTTAAAATACTCAATTCCCAGACAAAGCAGGAAAAACCCCACGATGCCCGCAAGAATTGGTTTCACCGAAGAACCAGATTTGCTTTTGCTCACCGCTTTTTTGCGTGGAGAATTTTTACCAGACCGGTTTGTAGAGCGAGGTGGCAAGAGTGCGAGATATTGAAGTGAAGTTTATCCATCGGCCTAGGCCGAAACAAATTCAAATTTACCGTTTCTTTTCGGCAAAGGAAGGTAAGCGCAAAAAAAAGCCCCGACCTTTTAAAGTGCCGGGGCTTTATAAAAGTTAAAAATTGCTACTCAATTCCGTGCATTTTCTTTTTAAGCGTACCATTAAGCGCTAGCATAATGATACCAGCTAGAATGGGCATAAACGTGAAAATCAGGAAAAAGCCAGAGATAGAATATTCAGCGGAGATCTTGTCAATAAAGGAACCGGTTAAACCACCTAAGTAGTTGGCAAAAAAGTTGGCCACAAACCAGATCCCGAACATTAAGCCCACCAGTCTAGCCGGAGAAAGCTTGCTCACATAAGATAGACCCACTGGCGACACGCAAAGTTCACCTAGCGTATGGAAGAGATAAGCCAAGATAAGCCATAACATGCTTACAGAAGCTGTTTGCGCACCTTTTTCAATAGACATACCTCCGTAGGCCAGAATACCAAAACCAATACCCAACAAGAAAAGACCCATCGCAAATTTAACCGGGGCAGAAGGATTATATTTCGTTTCCCAGAGTTTAGAAAAGATAGGCGCTAGAGAAATAATAAAGAAGGAGTTTAGAATTTGGAACCATGAGGCGGGTACTTCCGTGGCTCCAGCGGAAAATTCGCGGAAAAGCATCCAGATGATAATGCCCCAAATAATAAGAAAACTGGTACCTAGAAATACGTTTGAAATTGGAATAGTAGTAAAGGTTTCTTTAAAAAGATTCCAAAGTACCACCGATAGAATAAGCATGGGCACAACCACTAAAATAGCATTGGCCCAGTTGAAAATAGTGGCACTGCTGCCCTCTAAAAGTCTATTGGTGTAATCGTTGGCAAAGATTGTCATGGAACCACCAGCCTGCTCAAACGCCATCCAGAAGAAGATAGTAAAGAAAGCCAGAACTGAAATTACGATAATTCTATCGCGCACTACATTGCTAGGTGGCTCCTCTGCCCTTGATTTGGCTGTTTCCTCCTCTGTCTTTTTCTGCGGAGCTAAGCCATTATCGCCGAACAATTTTTTAGAGAAATAGAACTGCATCATGCCGAAGAACATAAAAATACCGGCAAGACCAAATCCATAACTCCATCCTATCTTCTCTCCGATGTACCCGCATAGAAGAATTCCTAAAAACGCACCGGAGTTAATTCCCATGTAGAAAATGGTGTAAGCGGCATCCTTTTTAGCCGGATTCTTCGTATACAGCTGACCTACCATAGAAGAAATATTTGGCTTAAATAAACCATTTCCTACAATAAGAAGGCCCAAACCGGCATAGAAAAAGGCCTCGGTTTCCATCGCCATACTGGCGTGGCCCAAGGTCATGAGCAAGGCACCAATGATGATGGCCATCCGATAACCCAAGAATTTATCCGCAATGAGTCCACCAAAAATGGGCGTTAAATAAACTAAAGCCGTGTAGATACCATATAAGTGTACGGCCTCATCACGTTCCCAACCCCATCCGCCGTCTATCAGCGAAGATGTTAGGAATAGGACGAATAGGGCCCGCATACCGTAATAGCTAAAGCGTTCCCACATTTCGGTAAAGAAAAGCACGAATAGGCCGCTAGGATGCTTTCCACTGATGTCTAAGGCATCTTCGCCGTACGGAATGTTGTGTTTGCTTACCTGGTCCGTAAGCGCATCATCTTTATAAGACATAAAAAATGTTGGTGGGTTAGTTTAAATAGAAATAAAGATGGTAAATATACCATATCTGGTAAACACTCACAAGAGTTCAGACCGCAAGTAAATCTTTTAAAAATTATAGCCGGTAAAATGTTAACACGCGTTAGTTTTTTTATAATTTTGTCACTTAAAAGATAAACTACTTTCTTTTTTTGATAGTTTTAAAACACATCCCCCGTTTATGATAGAATTTGGCAATAAATCAAATACCATGAATTTATCAGATGAAAGAATTCTAACAGCTAAAGAAGTTCATTGGAACCTATCTCCGGCCGAATTAATAGAAGAGGCGCTGAAAAATGGTGAAGGTTTTCTGACGGATGCCGGGGCCCTCATGTGCGACACAGGCACCTTTACCGGACGCTCTCCTAAAGACCGCTTCGTGGTAAAAGATGACTATACCCAAGATTCTGTGTGGTGGGGAGATATAAACATTGCTTTTGAACCTGCTAAATTTGATGCCCTTCATCAAAAAATGCTCGATCATTTAGCGCACAGCAAAGTTTACGTGCGAGATGCTTACGCTGGTGCGCACCCAGATTACCGGCTAAATTTGCGGGTTATTAATACCCAAGCGTGGCATAACCTCTTCTGCCACAACATGTTCTTGCGGTTATCTCCAGAAGAAATGCAGCATGTGCCAGAACCAGATTTTACCATTGTTTGCATTCCTGAATTTAAGGCAGACCCCGCCGTAGATGGAACCCGACAAGCCAATTTTGCCATTATAAATTTCAGCAAGAAAACCATTTTAATTGGCGGCACCGGTTATGCCGGCGAAATGAAGAAAGGCATATTTTCAGTCTTGAATTTTCTGTTACCGCATGAAAACAATACGCTCTCCATGCACTGCTCTGCCAACGTGGGGGCCGCCGGAGATACCGCTATTTTCTTCGGTTTATCTGGCACAGGCAAAACAACTCTGTCAGCTGACCCTGACCGCGGACTAATTGGAGACGATGAGCACGGCTGGACCGAGGATAGCGTATTTAATTTTGAAGGTGGCTGCTACGCCAAAGTTATTGATCTTACCCGCGAGAAAGAGCCGCAAATCTGGGACGCGATAAAATTTGGAGCCATCGTAGAAAATACCCGGTTTGTAGAAGGGACCCGCACGGTAGATTATATGAACAAATCTATCACGGAAAATACCCGCACGGCCTACCCTATTAATCACATAGAAAATGCTATTGAACCGTCTAGAGCAGGTATTCCTAAAAATATTTTTTTCCTAACTGCCGATGCCTTTGGAGTTTTGCCTCCTATTTCGCGGTTGAACAAGAGCCAAGCCATGTACCACTTTATCTCTGGATATACGGCCAAAGTCGCGGGAACTGAGGTGGGCATTACGGAGCCGCAAACCACGTTTTCAGCCTGTTTTGGCGCTGCTTTCTTGCCCTTGCATCCTACCAAATATGCCGAAATGTTAGGAAAAAAGATGGCGGATAACAACGTAAACGTTTGGTTGGTAAATACGGGCTGGACGGGCGGCTCTTACGGAACTGGCTCCAGAATGAAGCTCTCTTACACCCGCGCTATGATTACGGCTGCTTTAAATGGCGAATTAGACCAGGTTTCTTTTGATAAGCATTCTGTTTTTGGCGTGGAGGTGCCCACAGCCTGTCCCCAGGTGCCCGCCGAAATATTGAACCCGCGTAATACCTGGAAAGACAAAGGAGCCTATGATCAAAAAGCCAATCAACTGGCTAAATCTTTCGTGAACAATTTTACCAAATACGCTGATTTTGCTAATGCTGATATTTTGGCCGGAGCCCCGCAGGTAAAACAGGAAGCATAGGTTATTACCGTTCTGTTAATATTAAAATAGCCTTCCGGTAAAAGGGAGGCTTTTTTATTTTAGAATCTGTGGTGTCTTCCTGTTTTAGGGCTATTTTTGAGAAAACAGGCCTAAAACACATCGCAAACATGCATCTATTTTATACGCCCGACTTACAGCCTACTGATACTTTGTATGTGCTGTCTGAAGAAGAGTCCAAGCATTGCACGCGGGTCTTGCGCTTGGGTTTGGGCGATAAAGTAACGTTACTAGATGGACGAGGCGGCTGGTTTACAGCAGAAATTCTGGACCCTGCCCCCAAAAAAACCAAACTAAAAATTCTGACCTACACGGCTGCGCATGGGAAACGGCCGTATCAAATTCACATCGCGGTAGCGCCTACCAAAAACATGGACCGCATGGAATTGTTTGTAGAGAAAGCCGTGGAAATGGGCATAGATGAAATCTCTTTTCTGCAATGCGCCCGATCTGAACGGAAGGCTTTAAACTTAGATCGGTTACAAAAAATTGCCGTTAGCGCTATGAAGCAATCAATGAAGTCTTACTTACCAACTCTTTATGAACTAACGCGTTATGGAGATTATATAAAAAATAGTTCTTCTGATGGTTCAACTAAATTCATTGCTCATCTGGTAGAAGGCCAGCCGCGCGCTCCCTTGTCTCAAAGTATTTTGGGCAATGGCAACTACACTGTTTTAATCGGCCCGGAGGGCGATTTTAGTCCGGAAGAAGTAGAACAAGCTTTAGCAGCAGGGTTCAAACCGGTCGCGTTGGGCAGTAGTCGGCTCCGGACGGAAACTGCCGCGTTGGCCGCTTGCCATACCATTCACGTAGTGCTTGACGTTTAGCAGTTTTAGGCCTCTTTTTTCAAAAACGATGCAAAAACAGATTTTACTTGCCTTTTTACTTTTAGTGCTGGGCTTTTCCGTGGCTTGGGGCCAGCGG
Source organism: Cytophagales bacterium (assembly GCA_038241905.1). Classification (GTDB taxonomy): domain Bacteria; phylum Bacteroidota; class Bacteroidia; order Cytophagales; family Hymenobacteraceae; genus Nibribacter. Next base: position 4,908 of record JBBSSO010000043.1, read on the forward strand.
CCTAGCTATAAAATTGCCCGGCTTAAATACGGCGGTGGCGGCGATTGGTACGCGAACAAGACATCTTTGCCCAACCTTATTTCTTTTTGTAACCGCGAACTAAAAACCAATATTGCTCCGCAAGAAGCCACCGTAGAGCCGGGCAGTCCTGACTTATTTTCTTATCCGTTTGTGCATTTAACTGGCCACGGCAATATTTCTTTAACGGATGCGGAAGTTTTGAACTTGCGCAATTACCTGACCAGTGGGGGTTTTCTGCATATAGATGACAATTACGGCTTAGACAAATTCGCGCGGCGCGAGATGAAAAAAGTCTTTCCGGGTCTAGACTTTGTGGAATTGCCGTTTAACCATCCGGTCTATCATCAGAAATATACCTTTCCGAAAGGTATGCCCAAGATTCATGAACATGATGGAAAACCGGCCCAGGGTTTTGGGATAATCTACCAGGGAAAGTTAGTCTGCTACTACTCGTATGAAACCGATTTGGGCAACGGTTGGGAAGATGTTTCCGTGCACAACACCACTTCTGAAAAACACCAAGCGGCTTTGCGTATGGGGGCGAATTTGATTTCGTACGCGTTAACTAGTTTTTAAGTCGACGGTAAATTTCTAAAATAACACCAACAGTTTTTCTGTTTTAGGCCTGTTTTTTGAAAAACAGGCCTAAAACAGAAAAGTGCTTTATCTACTTCCAGATTTCTACTCAGAAACTTTCTTCAAAAAGTGGATTGATTACATCTAGCCCCGTTTTTTTTGTAATTTTGAAGCTAGGCGTAACGGCTTCGGCGTATGGAATTAGCAAGATTAGAGATTAAAGGGTTCAAAAGTTTTGGCGATAAAGTTACCATCAACTTTGACAGCGGTATAACCGGCATTGTGGGTCCCAACGGGTGCGGAAAGTCCAATATTGTTGATGCGATTAGGTGGGTGTTGGGCGAGCAGAAAACGCGGAATTTGCGCTCGGACAAAATGGAAAGCGTTATTTTTAACGGCACCAAGCACCGCAAGCCGCAACAAATGGCCGAAGTCAGCCTGACGTTTAACAACACCAAAGGCGTCTTGCCCACTGAATATTCTCAAGTAACCATCACCCGCCGTTACTACCGTTCTGGCGAAAGCGAATACCTGCTCAACAACGTTTCTTGCCGTCTCAAAGACATTAACGATCTTTTTCTTGACACGGGCATCGGCTCAGATTCTTACGCCATTATTGAGCTAAAGATGGTGGACGATATCTTGAATGATAAAGATAACTCGCGCCGTAATCTTTTTGAAGAAGCCGCCGGTATTTCAAAGTTCAAAGTGCGTAAGAAGCAAACTCTCCGCAAGCTGGAGGAAACGGATGCCGATTTAGAGCGCGTGGAAGATGTTTTATTTGAAATCGGTAAAAATCTTAAGAGCTTAGAAAGACAAGCCAAAACCGCCGAGCGCTATTTAGGCTTAAAAGATGAATACAAAAAACTAAGCTTGGAGTACGCCCGCCGCTCTATTGGGCACCACCAAGAGGCGTTGGCAAAGCTAGAGAGTGATCTTAAAAGTGAAACCAACCGAAAAGATGGGTATTCAGTAGAATTGGCGGGGTTAGAAGATGCCGTACAAGAACAGAAAACGCTGGTTGACCGCACCCAATTGCTACTGCAAAACACTCAAAATGAAGTCCATGAGCAAATCAGCCACTTGCGCCAGCTTGAAAATGAAGTAAAGTTAAAAAGTGAGCGGAATCATTATTTGAAAGAACGCGCCCGCACCCTTCATCAGCAAATAAACCAAGATACTGCCAACATTGGGCAAACCCAAACCAGCTTAGAACAACTGCAGAAGGATTTAGAGCAAATTCAGGAAGAACTTTTGATTTCTGAAGAGCAGTTGAACGTGACCAAAAAAGAAATGGAGCATGTTCAGCAGCAGAAATATGATCTTCAGAAAGAAAATCAAGAGAAAACTCTGGCGCAGCGACAAATGCAGAACGAGGTTTTTTCAATTAACAAAAACATAGAGATTTTTCAGATCCAGATTATGACGCACCGCGCTGAACTGGAGCGCATGCAAGAGCAAGAAGGCTCAGAAAACGAACTGACTGAGCAATACCAAACTGCCTTGGCTGAAACTCAGGAGCAGTTGGAAGAGGCTCAAACCAATCTGGCGGCAACGCAAGAAGTAGAGGAAAACTTGCGCGCGGAAATGACTAAAACTGAAGGTACTTTGCAGGAGTATCGGCAGCAACTTATTGACGTGAACCGCCAGTTAGATTCTAAAAGAAACCAGTTCTCGCTCACTAAGTCTCTGGTAGATAACTTAGAAGGATTTCCAGACGCCATTAAATATTTATATACGTCTAAGGCTTGGCAAAAACCGGCACCTCTCCTATCAGACCTGCTTTCCTGTAATCAGGAATACAAGGCCTTAATTGAGACGTACTTAGAGCCGTACATGAATTTCTTTGTAGTAGAAACGCCCACAGATGCAGTAGACGCCATTCAACTGCTCAACAACCAAAACAAAGGGCGCGCTAACTTCATTATTCTCTCAGAAGTAGAAGATTTGGAGATGCCTGCTACGCTGAGCACGCCCAAATACAAGGCCGCATTGGAAGTAGTTCAATCAGAAGAAAAATACCATTCGCTGCTGCGCTACATGCTCCATGAAGTTTACATCAGTAGCACCTCAGATAAGGAGCTTTATTTAAGCGATGGCCGCACGTATATTTTGAAGGACGGAACGGTAATTAAAAAGCCGCTTAGTTTATCTGGTGGCTCGGTAGGTTTGTTTGACGGAAACCGATTAGGGCGCAAGCAGAATCTTGAGAAATTGGCCGAAGAACTGGAAGCGCTTAAGGATGAGCAGGATCGGATGAAGAGCAAAATCAGCACCTTGCAACACGTCTTACAGAACCTAAAAGAATCTACCCAGGCAGACGCAATAAGGGTGCAAGACCGCGCCATCAATGCTCTACAACAAGAACTGGTGAGCCACAAAGTGCGGTACGAACAATTTCTCCTCAACCTACAAAACCGGGCTGGCAAAAAGGATGAATTGTTTGATAAAATACAGGAATTGGGAGAAACCCTAGCTGACCTCCTCCCCGATTCTGAGAGTAAATCCATCAGCCTGCAAGGCTTTGAAAATGAGCTTTTGGGTTTAACGCAACTACTTGACAAACAGAACGAAATAATAGCCGAGGTAAGTGTTGTCTTTAACCAAGAAAACATCAAGTTTCATCAGCTTAAAAACCGATTACAAAGCACGCAGCAAGAACTGGCTTACAAACAAAAAACGGTCATCAACCACCAAGAACGTTTGGTACAGTTGCAAGATGAATTGGCCAAGGCCGAAGACGAAACCATAGTGCTAGACCAATTTGTTGAAGACCAGAATGTCCTTTTGGAAGAAGGTTTGGTTGCCAGAAAAGATCTGGCCCGCGAACTGGATGAAGTGGAAAAAGCTTATTTTAAATTACGCGGCGAGGTAGACGAAAAGGAGAAAACCATACGCGAGTTGCAGCGCAAACAGCAGAACACCGCTGACGTGTTCCAGCACATGCAGCAAGCAATCACGGATACCCGCATTAAGTTAGTGTCTGTGGTGGAGCGCCTCTCAGCAGAATTTAACATGAACCCAGAAGAGTTGGCCGAAGCCCCTGCTGACAAAATGGATATCAGCAACGAGGAACTAAGTCAGCAAGTCAGCGCCATTAAACAAAAGCTGGAGAACGTTGGTCCTGTAAACCCCATGGCCGCCGAGGCTTACCAAGAAATTGAAACCCGCCACCACTTTATTCTTACGCAAAAGAATGATTTGGTAGATGCTAAACAACAATTGCTAGAAACTATTGCTGAAATAGACACGGTGGCCAAGGCAAAATACCTGCTAGCTTTTGATAAAATCAAGGAAAACTTTATGTTGGTGTTCCGATCCCTTTTCACAGAAGAAGATACCTGTGACCTCATTATTGCTGACCCGCTAAATCCGCTAGAATCAAAAATCGAGATTATGGCCCGCCCCAAGGGCAAACGTCCGCTTACCATTAACCAGCTTTCTGGCGGCGAAAAAACGCTAACAGCCATTTCGCTGCTCTTTGCCATTTATCTCTTAAAACCGGCTCCTTTCTGTATTTTTGATGAGGTAGATGCTCCTTTAGACGATGCAAATATTGATAAATTTAACACTATCGTGAAGAGGTTCTCGCAAGATTCCCAGTTCATTGTCGTGACGCATAACAAGCGGACCATGGTGTCTACTGATGTGATTTATGGAATTACTATGTTAGAAGCCGGCGTTTCTAAAGTTATTCCGGTTGACCTGCGCGATTTGGCGCCAGAGCCAGAAACGTCTTCTGCCATATCGGCGTAGCCGGAGGTATTGCAAACAAAATTCTCCTGTTTTAGGGCTGTTTTTTAAAAAACAGCCCTAAAACAGGAGAATTTTCAATTTATAGATTATTATAAAACGCCTTGCTTGGGGTATTTTGGGGTGACAGTGCGGTAAAAAGATTTAATTGTTTCTAAATCGGCTTCATAATCTCCGGTAGGGTAAACTACGGGGCCAATTCCGGCTTCTTTTTTGGCATAATCTAGGAAACCCAAAACAATGGGAACGCCAGCTTGCGTGGCCGCGTGGTAAAATCCTTTCTTCCA
>JBBSSO010000044.1:0-9522 GCA_038241905.1 Cytophagales bacterium
GAAACACAATTTGAGTATCTGCTCTCTATTTGGAAGTACGACTCTAGCTGTTGGGAAGAGATTTTTTGGTGGTTGGAGACTAATTCCTAACTTGAATGCAGAAAGAAGATATGTTTTGAAAATTGTGCTGACAAACTTTATAGAGTGCGATTTACAAATCAGTTGTAAGCAAGGTTAGTACTTTTAAATAAGTTATTGCAAACTGGCAAGAAAGCACTTATAACACCGCGTCAACTGATATCCAGAATTAATTAAACTTTAAGACAACAGAGTACACAGGTTGACTTTATGAAAAATTTAAAAAATAACATTTACTTTAAAGTTGCGACAATCGTAGTCATTTCTTTATTGTTGTTAATTCCAACTTCAATGATAAGAAGTTTAATTAATGAAAGGGAGTCTACCCAAAATGATGCTATAAGAGAAGTTAGTTCTAAGTGGGGTGAGGAACAAACTATTTCAGGACCTTTTATTTCAATTCCGTATTATAGATATGTTAAAGAGTTTTCTAAAAAAGACTCAACAGAAAAAATAGTTCAACTAAAAGAATATTTACATATTTTACCGACTCAACTAAATATTTCAGGGAATATTAATCCAGAAAAACGTTACCGAGGTATTTACGAAATTGTAGTTTACAATTCGAAACTAAAAATTTCCGGCAACTTCAATAAATTTGACCTTGCAGCCATTGACATACAACAAAAAAATATTCTTTTTGATAAAGCCGAATTTGTTGTCGGTATAAACGATTTGCGAGGAATAGAAGAACAAGTGAAATTAACTTGGGGAAATCAAAGTCTATCGTTTAACCCTGGAGTATCTTCTAATGACATTGTAAGAAGTGGCATTAACGCCTTAATTAAAATAGACCCAAATGACAGCACAACATACAATTTCAGTTTAAATCTAGATTTAAAAGGGAGTCAACTACTATATTTCACTCCAGTTGGTAAAGTAACGGATATAAAATTATCATCCGAATGGCCCAACCCAAGTTTTAATGGCGCTTTTTTACCAGATAGTAGAGAAGTAAGCGAGAAAGGATTCAAAGCAAATTGGAACGTACTGCATTTAAATAGAAACTATCCGCAAATCTGGACTAGCAATCGTCATTCAATAGATACCTCTTCCTTTGGCATCGACTTAATCTTGCCGGTTGATAATTACCAAAAATCCTATAGATCAATCCGATATGCCATCTTATTTATTGGCTTTACTTTTTTAGTGTTCTTCTTTATTGAAGTACTTAATAAAATATTTATTCACCCTATTCAGTATATTCTAGTTGGTGTTTCGCTTATAGTTTTTTATACTCTTTTACTTTCTATCTCAGAACATTTGAAATACAACGTTGCATTTATTGTTTCAGCAATTGCAACACTTCTGTTAATAGCTGGCTACGTACGTGCCATTTTGAAATCAAATACATTAACAATATTAGTTTCAGGTATTTTAACAGTTTTGTATTCATTTATATTTGTTATTATTCAGCTTCAAGACTACGCATTACTCATTGGAAGCATTGGAATATTTATTATACTCGGTCTCGTAATGTATTTTTCTCGCAAAATTGACTGGTATAATCTAAACTTGAATGAAAAAGAATAAAAGAAAAGACATTAAATAAAAGACGTTTGGCGCCAAGGCGGGTAAATTGGAATCAACCCGCCTTGGCGCCCTCCCACGTTTCCGGCCTGTTTTTCTAAAAACAAGCCGAAAACGCACTTCATCTCTCGGCATTTCTTGCAAACCGCAGCGGCCTGCCGCTTATTTCTTTTCCGTGGGGTTAGGCTAGCTGTTCTGAAAAAGCTAATTTTGCCTTCCGTAAACCAGTTCATTATATGCAACAAAAGCCGTTTATTGTAGGTATTACGGGGGGGAGCGCCTCAGGAAAAACCACTTTTCTGAGCCAGTTACTGGCCAACTTTGCGCCCGAAGACATCTGTTTGGTGTCGCAAGACAATTACTACCTAGACCGCGACCAGCAGGTGAAAGATGAAAATGGGGTGGTTAACTTTGACTTACCCAGCTGCATTGATGGCCAGGCGTTCGCGCAAGACATTCTGCGCCTAAGCCAGGGCCAAACCGTTACCCGGAAAGAATACACTTTTAACAACCCCAAGGTGGTGCCGCGCCAATTGGAGTATAGGCCCGCGCCCATTGTGGTGGTGGAAGGCATTTTTGTGTTCTACTTTGAAGCCGTGGCCAAGCTGCTAGACTTAAAAGTGTACATAGATGCCAAGGAATACATTAAACTGCGCCGCCGCATTTTCCGCGACAAAGTGGAGCGCGGCTATGATTTAGACGATGTTCTTTACCGGTACTCTCACCACGTGGCCCCCACCTACGAGAAATACATTAAGCCTTTTAAGAACGATGCCCACTTTATTATCCCCAACAACACCGGCTTTGATGTAGGTCTAGACGTTTTAGTGACGTATTTGCACACCAAAACAGGAAAATAACCGGCGCGCGACCAAGTCCGCTACCGCCACAAAGAGCCCGCGGCTGTTGTTTTTTTTCCAGATTCGGCTACCTTTGCGCTTAGAAATGAAACCCAAACGCACCATACCCCGTAACTGGCGGCTGATTTTTACCAGCCTGGCGTTGCTGTTGGTGTTATCTGTCAACCATCGCGCACTGCCCGCTTATGCGTACGGCGTAGCCAAAACCGACCAAGCGGCCGTTCAAACCCCGGGTCAGGATGCGGATAGTTCTGTACTGAAGCAAAAAGTTTCTTTAGAGGCGGTTTCTTCTTTTACCCAAGAAGCGTTGGCGCAGCCCGCTGCTTTTTCCCCACTAGCTTATTTGGCGCCGTTGCCGCGCCAGCCGCAACCAGCGGTTTTTGTTCCGTACTGGACTTTTTTACTGCAACAACTGGCCACGCAGCCGCTCTCGCCCAACGCTCCCTAGTTTTCATTTTTTCTTGAAGGCATCGCCCGCAGGGTTTCTCCTTATTGGCTTTGCGTTTTGGGGCTGATTTTCAAAAAACAGGCCTAAAACACCTTCCGCAGAAGTTCTCTGCCCCTTTTTCTATATCCATTTTAGTTTTTCATATTTAACTTACTCATGCGTAACAAAGGTTTTATACTATTTCTGACGGTGATTGTATCGGCGCTCTGCCTGTACTATTTGCATTTCACCCTCGTATCAAGAAACATTGAGCAAGATGCCACCGAGGCAGCCACATCCGCCAAAGGCGAAGTAAACGCCTACAAAAGACAACAGTATTTAGACTCCGTTTGGAGAGTGCCGGTGTATAATTTCTTGGGCGCAGAGTACACCTACCAAGAAATTAAAGAAAGCGAGCTGGGCCTGGGTCTTGACCTAAAAGGCGGCATGCACGTAACGTTGGAGGTTTCTCCGGTAGAAATTATCCGGGCGATGGCCGGGAGCCGCAAAGACCAAGCGTTTGAGCAGGCCCTTACTAACACCCAGAAATTACAGGCTACCAGCCAAGACAATTTCGTAGATCTTTTCTACCGTTCTTACCGCGATATTCAGCCTAACGCTAAACTGGCCACTATTTTTGCGAGCAGCACTACCCGTAACCTTACCTACAATTCTTCTGACCAAGATGTAATTAATGAAATTAAGCGCGAGGTAAACGATGCCGTAGCCCGCTCTTTCAACATTCTCCGTACCCGGATTGATAAGTTTGGCGTTAACCAACCCAACATTCAACACCTGAAAGGCACCAACCGCATTCAGATTGAATTACCGGGCGTTGACAACCCTGAGCGCGTGCGTAAATTGTTGCAAGGAACTGCCAACTTGGAGTTCTGGGAAGTTTGGAACTACAATGAGTTTGGCCCTTCTTTCATTCAGCTAAACGATTATTTGGTTAAGCAAGAAGCGCATAACAAATTAATAGGCGCTTCTACCCCTGCTCCTAACAACGCGTTAACGCAGGCTGCTGATACCACTGCCGCAGATTCTACAAACCTGGCCGCGCAGTTAGCCAAAACCTCTCCAGACGCGTCTGCAGATTCTTTAAATGCCAACCAAAGCACTTTGCTGGCTCGTTTGTTTACCCAACTGCCAAGTGGTTTGGGTACCAACGTACGTGACACTGCCCGGGTAAATGCGCTGTTTGCCAAGTCTGAAGTGAAATCACTTTTCCCGCAAAACTTGAAATTTGCCTGGGGCGTAAAACCCATCATTGCCAACGACGGAGCTGAGTTCTTAGAACTTTACGCCATCAAAAAAGGCCGCGATGGCAAAGCTCCTTTAACCGGCGAATTTATTGCCGACGCCCGCCAAGATTTTGACCAATCTGGCCGCCCAGAAATCACGATGAGCATGAACGCCGCTGGCTCTAAGAGATGGCAGCGCCTCACCGGCGATAACATTGGTAGGCAAGTGGCTATAGTGCTAGATAATTACGTGTATTCTGCCCCAGTAGTGCAGTCAGAAATTAGCGGCGGCAACTCTTCTATTTCTGGCTCTTTCTCTATTGAAGAAGCTCAAGATTTAGCCAACATCTTAAAAGCTGGTAAAATGCCCGCGCCTACCCGCATTGTAGAAGAGGCCATTGTGGGTCCTTCTTTGGGTCAGGAAGCAATTAACCAAGGCGTACTTTCCTCTTTGGCGGGTATGGTTTTGGTGGTGTTGTTTATGCTAGCCTATTACAACAAAGGCGGCTTAATTGCCAACATCGCGCTAGCGTTTAACATGTTCTTCATTATTGGTGTTTTGGCTCAGTTTGGCACCGCGCTAACATTGCCAGGTATTGCCGGTATGATCTTAACCATGGGTATGTCCGTGGATGCGAACGTGCTAATCTTTGAACGGATTAAGGAAGAAATGTCCCGCGGTCTGGGCGTGCAAGAAGCCATTAAGAAAGGGTACAGCAAAGCGTTTAGCTCCATCTTTGACTCCAACGTGACCACGTTGCTGGCCGGTATTATCCTCTTCTTCTTCGGCTCTGGCCCGGTAAAAGGTTTTGCCATTACCTTAATGATTGGTATTGCTACCTCTTTCTTTACCGCCGTTTTCGTGTCTCGTTTGCTAGTTGAGTGGATGACATCGGGCAAAAACGCCAACAACTTGTCGCTAGAAACGCCACTTTCTAGAAACTGGTTTAAGAACATCAAATTTGATATTCTGGGCAATCGTAAGAAAGCTTATATTGCCTCTACAGTGTTCATTTTGTGCGGAATTGCCGCCGTCTTTATCAAAGGCGATTTACCGTTGGGCGTTGACTTTAAAGGCGGCCGGTCTTACGTGGTTAACTTTAACAACCCCGTGCCCGCGTCTGATTTAAGAACTGCTTTAGACGATGAATTCCAGGGCGCCGGTACCGAGGTAAAAACTTACGGAGCCGTTAACCGCCTAAAAGTAACCACCAGTTATATTGCCGAAGATGAATCTACCGCTGCCGATGAAAAAGTAAGAGCTGCTTTAGACCAAGGCTTGCAGCAATATTCTGCTGAAAACCCAACGGTGTTAAGTTCTTCTAAAGTGGGCGCTACCATGGCAGATGATATTCAGAAAACAGCAGTTGTAGCAGTTATCCTCGCGTTTGCTGGTATCTTCTTGTACTTGGCCGTAAGGTTTAGCCGCTGGCAGTACAGCTTGGGCGGGGTAATTGCCTTGATCCATGACGTGCTAGTAGTATTCTCAGCCTTTACCATTGCCCACTTGTTCGGGATTTCTTTTGAGATGGACCAGGTTTTCGTAGCCTCCATCCTGACCATTATTGGTTACTCTATTAACGATACCGTGGTAGTATTTGACCGCATCAGGGAATATACCAATGATAACCCGCGCGCAAGATTCCGTGACTTGGTGAACCCCGCGCTTAACAGTACGTTTGGCCGGACCATTATCACCAACTTAACCGTGTTGCTGGTAGTGATTGTGCTTTTCGTGTTTGGTGGTGAAACCTTGAGAGGCTTCTCCTTCGCTATGTTGGTTGGATCCTTGACGGGTACGTATTCTACCCTGTTCATCGCTTCGCCGATTGTAGTTGATACTACCAAAATTGACGAAGAAGCCCAAGTACAACCAACGGTGGTTACCGCTAGTTAAGCGTACTTACTATCTTAAACTAAGCAAAAAGGCCGGACATTTGTCCGGCCTTTTTTTGTATTTCCTTGACTGATGAAAACGAAAATGTCTGGCTGTTTTAGGCCTGTTTTTAGAAAAACAGGCCTAAAACAACCTGACATTTTTTATTGATCGATGGTTATTCTACTTCTGAATCCTTTTCTGATTCTTTCTTCAACGTTCGTTTAAACCACCAATACATGGGTATGCCCGTGAGCATGAGCGCCATGCCAATACCAGCCTCGCGCGGGCGGACGTAAATGGTGTTAAAGAAAAGCGCCACGCAAAACAGAATCATAATAGCTGGTACCACGGGGTAACCCCACACTTTGTAAGGGCGCGGCGCATCGGGCATTTTAACCCGAAGAATAAATACGCCCAACGTGGTGGCTCCGTAGTAAATAAAAACCGCAAAAATAATCATGTCCGTGAGTTGGTCAAACGTGCCGGAAAGGACCAGCACGCAAGACCAAATGCCCTGGTACAATAAGGAGTTGGTGGGCACTTGTGCTTTGTTGAGGTGCGCTGCTTTCTTGAAAAACAAACCTTCGCGGGCCATGGCAAAGTAAATGCGGCAACTGGTGAGAATGGTGGCGTTGGTACAACCTAGCGTAGTTATGAGAATGAGCACCGAGATGAGAATACCGCCGCCCGTGCCCCAAAATGTTTTAACGGCCTCAATGGCCACAATTTGGTTGCCCGCGGCATAAACGGCTTCTAACGCCGGAATAGGCAACAGGGAAAGATAGGTAGCATTTACCAGCAGATAAACAACAATTACCGCCAGCACGCCCAGAAAAATACCGCGCGGAATGGTGCGGTGCGCGTCTTTGATTTCGCCCCCGATGTACCCGATAGAAGCCCAACCTTGGTACGCCCAAAATGCCGCCAGCATAGCCGCGAAAACACCGCTGAACGTAACGGCCTCGTTGTTAGTGGTTTCCATGGCAAAAATACGTCCTACATCGGCTTGGCCGCTACTGAGCCCAAAAATGATGATGGTGAAAATGCCCAGAAAAACCAGAATCAAGATGGCCGTACTTAAACCCGCACCCGACCGCACGCTTTTGGTATTGAACCACGTTAAGAAAACGATGAGCAGAATAGCTGCCAGTTTAACGTTGAAATCTCGGAACGGGTGGAACCAGCCACATATGCTTACGTCTGACCAAGCGCTCAGGATGGGCGGAATCTCTGCAATGCTGTGCACGGATTGCGCAAATACGTAGGCCAGCGAGGCGATGGTGGCCGTTTGGATGACGGCAAACAAAGACCAACCGTAAATGAAGGCGAAAAACCGGTTGTAAATACGTTTGTAATAAGAATATTCGCCGCCGGTATCGGCTAATAAACCGGCCACTTCAGCGTTGCTTAACGCGCCAAACAGAGTAATGATGCCGCCTAAAATCCAACAAATAAGCACCCAGCCCGGCGAGTGTAATTCGGCGGCCATTGGCGCAACCTTCTTGTAAACTCCGGACCCAATGATGTTCCCGATGACCATCATAATCACTAAGCGCAAACCTAATGACCTCTGCAGTTGCGTTGTATTGCTCATGTTTATCAAAATATTTCTCAATAAAGTGAAAAATATTCAACAAAGGCTTCGGCGCGATGGAGCTGCTTAAAAATAATTCCTGATTTACCTCGTCTTACATCTGTATTTTTTTTACTAGAAAAAGCGTTTTCGGCCTGTTTTTCAAAAAACACGCCGAAAACAAGAAAGCCTTGTCTGGGTAGACAAGGCTTTCAAGGATAATTCTGTTTAAAAAATTAAAGGGTAATTCCTTCGGCAACAACTTCTTGCACTTCGGGCACCATGCGTTTTAATAGATTTTCAATACCGGCTTTTAAAGTAACCGTAGCCGATGGGCAACCGCTGCAAGAACCTTGCAGGTTTACCGTCACCACGCCGTCTTTATACGATTGAAACGTAATGTTACCGCCATCTTGCTCCACCGCGGGGCGCACGTAATTTTCTAGCAAGTCAATCACTTTCTGCGATATTTCAGCGTCCTCAGTAGATAAATTTAAAGGCACCTCGGCGGCCGCCGATGCAGCTGTGGTAGTAGTGGGTGTTCCGTTAAAAACAGGTCCGCCGGCTTCTATGTACGCTTTAATGAACGTTCTCAGTTCCGGGATTAGCTGGGTCCAGGCAACGTCAGCGTTTTTAGTAACGGTTACAAAGTTGCTGGCGATGAACACCCGAGAAACGTAGTCGAAGTTAAACAGTTCTTGCGCAAAAGGAGACTCAACTGCGCTTTCTACCGTGGGGTAGTCCACGCTGCCGCCTTCTGCCAACAGGGTAGAATTCAGCACAAATTTCATAGATTCCGGATTTGGGTTCGCCTCGGCGTACACAGAAACGGGCTTGGTTGTATTTTCAGTCATGGCTATCTCAATTATATAGTAAAAACCTATTCTATGAGGTTTAAGTTTCCAAAATTAGTCAGAAAAATTGATTGTTGGTAGTTCCGCAAAGGTTACCGGCCATGCGCGTTTTAGGCCTGTTTCCTGAAAAGTAGGCCTAAAACACAAATGTTTTGTGCCGGATGCCTTACATTTACCGCACCAATTCACCTAAGAGCATGTTTAAGTGGATTGGTGTAAATTACAAAAAGCCGTAACAGCTGCGCTCTTTGCCGCTTTCGCTATTGAACTTCATCGTTAAACTTACTCTAAAAACAGCCGCGCTTTTATGCTCCTCGCTTCGGTTTTACTTTCCGTTACCGCGCCAGACGTACCTGGTTTTCTCATATTTCCGTTCGCATTGCTCATCTTGCTTATTGCCATCGGCCCTATTTTTTTCTCGCATTTCTGGCATAAGTATTTTAAAACGATTGCCGTAGGGTTGGGTTTGCTGGTATTAGCGTATTACCTACTCGTACGCCATGACACGCATTTACCCGCTGAAAACCTAGCAGAGTATGCTTCCTTTGCCATCTTGCTTAGCGCGCTATACGTGGCGGCCGGGGGCATTTATATTAACGCCAATGCCTATGCCACGCCGCTTATTAACGTGGGCATTTTGCTTTTAGGCGCCGTGCTAGCCAACTTTATTGGGACCACGGGAGCTTCACTTTTGCTCATTAGGCCTTTTATCCGGCTCAACAACCACCGTATTCAACCGTACCAAGTGGTTTTTTTCATCTTTATTGTGAGTAATGTGGGCGGGTTACTCACTCCGCTTGGCGATCCTCCCCTCTTTATTGGTTTTCTGAAAGGCGTGCCGTTTTTCTGGACGCTCCAGCATTTGTTTACGCCGTGGGTGTTAGCAGTGGGACTACTGTGCGTCATTTTTTACTTCTTAGACCGCCGCAACGTTCCGTCTTATCATGTTAAGCCGGCCATTAAAGCTAAAATTGAGGCCAAAACTGAGTTTTACTTTGCCGGCAAACGCAACATTGCCTGGCTAGCGCTAATCATTGGAGCTACGTTTTTGAACCCGTCTTCGTCTGAGTGGTTGCC
>JBBSSO010000045.1:0-9486 GCA_038241905.1 Cytophagales bacterium
AAAACTTGCGGCAGATGGATCATAACGAGCCGGTTTTGTTTCAAAGAACCACGTCGTTACAATGTAACGACGCTACGTTTTCGGCCTAATTTTCTGAAAACAGGCCTAAAACGCATCAAACGGAGCTCCCCTCTCCTCGGGAGAGGGGCTGGGGGTGAGGTCTTTTTTTGCCAATGGCGCAGGGCGAACGATGGCGGAACCTTCCTGCTTCAAGTTTTTTTAACTTGGAGCTTTCCATGTCGCAAGTTTTCAACTTGCCATTTCCCCAAGCGGTTCAAGTAGAAACGGAAGTTGATAAACTTCCCTCATGTTAGCCACAAGTTGAAAACTTGCGGCAGATGGATTATAACGAGACGGTTTTGTTTCATGGAAACACGTCGTTACAATGTAACGACGCTACGTTTTCGGCCTAATTTTCTGAAAGCAGGTCCAAAACGGGATTGCCAGCTGTAGCGTCGTTACACCGTAACGACGTGGTTCTACACAGCAACGCTGCTTCAAACCTACTAGAACCGAGGTTGCAACTATGGCCTTTTGCGATTTAAACCGTCTATTAGAAAATTATATAGGATAAACTTGTCTTTTATAAATAGCGTTTCCTACCTTTACTTTTCAAAAAAAGCATGTTTACAGGATAGGTTTGTCTCGGCGCAGCCACCGTCAACAAAGCCATCTGCCGCAGAAAACAAAACCTTGAAACAAGCTCAATATTGATCCTAAAATTCTATCGTATGGATGTGAGAAAAAAGCCTCAGCCCGGAAAAGCCCTTATGGGAAAGGTTTGGGCCGTGGTATATTTCATTGCCCTGTGGCTGGTTTCCTCTCCGGTTTTCGCGCAGGAAACCGCGACCACCAAAGAGAACCTCATCACCTTGCCAGGTATTTTAATCACCATCACGCTGTTGATTATTCCGGTAATAGCGGCGCTATTTTTGGTGGTGGTCAAAGCAAATTCGCTGTACCGCAACATCCAAAGACGGAAAGATACCGAAGAGGCCACCCGCTTTGCCATCTACCTTAAAACCCTGAACGCGCCGCAACTGGCGGCCCTAACCAGAGACCAACACCACCAGCAGTTTCAGCTGTCGGGGCAGGAGCTTTCCGGGCCTTTTTCGCCAGACGATGAACGCGGTCTGCTGAGCAACATCAAGGAGCACGCCAATATTCGGTTTATTGAGGCCAAGCGCAGAGCGCTCAAACGGCCCAACATTGACCCGGCCCTCTCCAAACTTATTATCTGGTACCTGGGCTGCGCTACGTTTTGGCTGGTTTTTGGCACTACAGTAGGCGAGTATTTGGGTCTTAAATTTATAGCCCCAGATCTTGACCAGTTTAGTTGGCTGAGTTTTGGGCGACTGCGGCCGGTGCACACCAACGCGGTTTTCTGGGGCTGGTCTTCACTGGCCATGCTAGGGCTGGGCTATTATGCCGTGCCCCGGGTAAGTAATGTGGAACTGCATAGCCTCAAATTAGGCTGGTGGACGCTTCATCTGATCAATGCCTCGGTGTTGTTGGGTTCAATTTCACTGATGGCGGGCATAAACAACGGCGGCGGCGAGTACCGCGAGTATATCTGGCCCATTCAATTGTTGTTTGCCATAGGGCTGGTTATTACGCTGGTAAACTTTCTAAGGACGGTAGCGAACCGCAAAACCAAAGAAATTTACGTGTCTAACTGGTACATAGTGGCGGCGGTCATCTTTGCCATCGTGATCACTATTGTGGCGTACGTGCCGTATTGGCAGAACGGTCTGGGCGAGACCATCACGCAGGGCTATTACATGCACCAGGGCGTGGGTATGTGGTTTATGCTGTTCACGCTGGGGTTGGTGTATTATTACTTGCCGCAGCAATTAAACAAACCTATTTACTCGTATAGTCTGGGTATTTTGGCTTTTTGGTCGCAGATTTTCTTTTACACCGTTATTGGTACCCACCACTTTGTGTTTAGTGCCATTCCGTGGTCGTTGCAAACGGTGGCCATTGTAGGCAGCGTGGGCATGGTTATTCCGGTGGTGTCTGGTACCACCAACTTTGTGATGACCTTTAGAGGCTCTTGGCACAAAGTAGCGGGTAGTTACACGCTTCCTTTCTTTATTGTGGGCATTATCTTCTACTTCACGGGCTCTTTGCAGGGCACCGCCGAGGCCTTCCGGAGCACCAACTTGCTTTGGCATTTTACGGACTTTACCGTAGCGCACTCCCACTTAACCATGTACGGCATCATCGCCTTTTTCTTGTGGGGCGGCATTTACGCCATCGTGCCTAGGTTGACGGGTCAAGAACCACCACAAATTACGGTCGGTATCCATTTCTGGATGGCCTTTATAGGCATGATGTTTTACACCGTTCCCCTAATGGTGGGCGGCACGCTCCGGGGCATGATGTGGATGGAAGGCGTTCCTTTTATTGAAAGCGTAACCATGATGGCCCCGTACTGGCTGTGGCGCGCTATTGGCGGGTCTTTGATGTGGGTGTCTCACCTTATCTTCGCCTACAGCATGTACCGCATGATCTATCCGCGCCAAACCATTGACATTAACCAAACCGCCATTAACAGTTTAGACGATGACGACGTGGAATTAGTGAAAATGGAAGAAGGCGGACAATAAATTAAATAACGAGTGTTAGCAGCGAAGCAAGCCTTAAAAACCTTGAGAGCATACCAACCATGATGGAATTTTTTAACGATTACCGGAAACTATATTTGACGGCTCTAGCCCTGTTTTTGGTTTTAACGGTGGCTGTGTCTATAGTGCCCGCCATCAACAACCAAAACGATAACGCACCGCTGCCAGGTGCAGAAGTGATGAGCCCCGAAGCGATAGCGGGCAAGGCTATTTACGTATCGGGCGGCTGCGTGGCCTGCCATACCCAACAGGTGCGCAACGTAGAGATGGACAAAGTATGGGGAGAACGCCCCAGCATCGCCGCCGATTACGCCCACCTGCACCGCACAGATTTCTGGCGGAATACCGCTACTGTAATGGGCACGGAACGTACGGGTCCAGATTTGGCCACCATCGGCACGCGCCAACCTAGTGATGCGTGGCATTTGCTGCATTTGTACCAACCGCGTGCGGTAGTGGCGGAGTCTATCATGCCCGCCTACAAATGGCTGTTTGAAGAAAAGCAAACCGTGGGCGCAAATGACGTGGAGATAACCGTGCCGGATGAATACCGAAAGGGCGTAACCGGCAAGATTGTAGCCACCCAAGACGCTCTGAACCTGGTTGCCTACCTCAAATCTCTGAAACAAACCAAGCTGCCCGATGGCATGCCTACGCCAGATTTCCTCTATAAAAAAGCCGCTAAACCCTTGGGCACCGCTGCAGCCGGAGAAGACATGGGCTTAGACGGCGCCGCACTTTACACGGCCCAATGCCAGAGCTGCCACCAAGCCAACGGCGAAGGCCTTAAAGGCGCATTCCCGTCTCTAGTAGGCAGTCCGGTGGTGCTAGATGATAATCCGGAATTGTTTGTAGACGTAATTATTAACGGGTATGACCCACGGCCAGAATTTGCGTCTATGCCAGCTGTGGGTAACAACGCCAACTTGTCGGCGGCTGAGGTAACGGCCATTATAAACCATGAGCGTACCAGCTGGGGCAACAAGGCCAGTAAAGTATCTGTTGATGAAGTGCAGAAAATAATGGACATGCTGAAGCAAACGGCCAAAAAATAACTGGCCGTGCGTTTTA
Source organism: Cytophagales bacterium (assembly GCA_038241905.1). Classification (GTDB taxonomy): domain Bacteria; phylum Bacteroidota; class Bacteroidia; order Cytophagales; family Hymenobacteraceae; genus Nibribacter. The sequence continues at coordinate 3,702 of JBBSSO010000045.1, forward strand.
GGCCTATTTTTCGGAAAACAGGCCTAAAACAGCAAAGAACACTCAGAAGGTACTGACTGATCTAACATCCGTATAAATAACGGATGTTACGCAAAGGCATTTTAAAATCTATCTTTTTGTCCCCCTTTGAAGGGGGTAGGGGGATGACGGCTCGTGCTGATCAAGTATTGCCGAGACTCATTTCTACTTTCTTTGTTTTTAGCGCTTGTACCTGATTTTTTATCCCAAGCAATTCTAAAGGCAACCAACAGGAATGCTTGCATAACATCCGTATAACTAACTTAACCTCTTTTATCATGCAAAACCAAGAAGAGAATTACCTGCCCAGCCTAATCACCGCTACGCCTTTTGAAGGGCGGCAGCTGGCTATGAAACTGGCCCGCAAATCTATTGCGGCCATTCAGCCAGACCCACAGGTGCGCCAGCAGTTGCGGGCGGCTTACGCGGCAGATACCGTACAGCTAATTGCCTCTGCCCAAGTAGTGGCGCTGGAGTTTCAAACCATCGCGCAAGCCAATAATTTTTGGAGAACTGATAAGTAACGCCATGAAAAAATACCTTTTTACCCTGTTTGCCCTTCTTTCTAGCGTGGTGGCTATGGCCTGCCCCGTCTGTGACAAACAGCAGCCCAAGGTGTTGCAGGGCATTAGCCACGGCGTAGGTCCGCAGAGCAACTGGGACTATGTTCTGGTGTGGGCATCCGTAATTATTGTAGTCCTTACCCTGTATTATACGGTTAAGTGGCTTGCCAAACCCGGCGAAAAAGGAGAAGATCACATTAAAAGAACCGTTTTAGACTTTTAAGGAATGGAAGACAAAAGTTCGGTCCACATTTTTGTGGATGATGACCCCAAGCCCATCGGCTCATTTGAGTCGCCGATTAACTTTGAGCTGGACACGCGCAAATTGGTGGACGGTAATCATGCGCTGCGCATTGTAAGCCGTGACCCATCTGGCAAGGAGGGCGTCCGCACCATTCCGTTTGTGGTGCGCAACGGCCCGGCCATTACTGTAGAGGGCATTCAAGAAAACGAAGTAGTAGACGGCGTGCTGCCCATTATGGTGAGCGCTTATGGCAAAGGCGACCAGAAACGGTTCTTGATTGAAGGCAGCGAAACGCCCCGCAGTATTCCGGGCTGGGTTTGGATTATGCACATCGCCTTTGGCGGCTGGGCACTCTATTATTTCATCACTCAATACGCAATTGCGCCATGACACAGAAAAAAGACATTGAGGGCCTAGCAGACATAAAAGTGATGGTAGATGAATTTTACACGCTGGTGCGCGAAGATGCCCTGTTGGCTCCCATATTTCTTTTTAGATTGAACACGTATTGGCAGCCGCACCTAGAAAAAATGTATACGTTTTGGAACGCTGCCCTGTTTGGCGTAAAAGGCTATGTAGGCAATCCCTTCGCGAAGCACGCCACCATGCCCGTACAAGGAGAACATTTTAACCGCTGGATGTCGCTTTTTACCGCCACAGTAGATCAATATTTTGAAGGGCCGGTGGCCGATGAGGCCAAAACCCGCGCTCACATTATGGCTACCAATTTTGAGCGACGCATAGATGGATTGAAAGGAAGCGACAAAATTACGCTGGTGTAATACCCAACGGAAGAAGGTTTTTTTGCTTTTTCTTTAGAAACAGACGTGATGATAACTGGGGGGAGGTATGATTTCTAAAGCATGTAAATACGGTATTCGGGCTACGGTTTTTGTGGCCTCTAAAACAGGAAACGGCCTGAAATTGAATGTAAAAGAAATTGCCAAAGAGATTGACGCACCTGAAGCTTTTACCGCCAAAATACTGCAGATTCTTAACCGGCACCGCATTCTTACTTCGCTTAAAGGGCCTAACGGCGGGTTTTATATTGAAGAATTTCAGCTAGAGCAACCTGTTCTGGATATTGTAAATGCCATTGACGGCCTGGCCATTTTTCAGGAGTGTGGGCTGGGCCTGAAACAATGCTCTGCCAAGCACCCCTGCCCCATGCACCACAAGTTTAAACCCGCCCGCGAAGCGCTACAAGAGGTGTTTCAACAAACCACCATCCGGCAGTTGGCCGCGGCCCTAAACCAGGGCACGGGTTTCTTGCACAACCTCACTAGCTCACCCTAACGGATGAGGCCCAAAATGTGTAAGGACATATAAACCTTGCCGCTTATTTTTACCCCTAAACAGAAAATCTATGGACACCATGACCACCGTATCAGAAGTATTGAATCGACTTAAAAAAGACGGCTACAACGTAGATTTCAACCTGAGCGAGAGCTGCCTGGTATGCCAAGGAAATTCCTTAGAGCTTTACCCCGAAGATTTTGTAGTTGACAAGCATTATCGGTTTGAAGGCATCTCTGATCCCGCCGATGAGGCAATTGTCTATGCCATTTCTTCTGACAAACACCGCGTAAAAGGCACCTTAGTAGACGGCTACGGCATTTACAGCGACTCCCTAACCCATGCCATGCTCAAAGCTTTGCAAGAGAAACCCGCATCCGCGGCTGCGCAAGAAAACGAGCCCGTTCCGTTGGAAGAGGTTAAATTTAACGAGGCCACCCCACAGCGCCCCCAAGGTGACCGCTTGCTCAACGCGCCCTTAGTGTTACTAGATTTGCCCGCCGCGCTACTACAAATCAAGGAGGAGCAAGCCTGGGAAACCAGCGACCGCAACGCCATCACCCTCTTTAAATCTGATGCCATGCGCATGGTCATGATTGCGCTCCACCCGGGCGCCGAGATGAAAACCCACACCGCCCCCGGCACCATTAGCGTACAGGTTTTACAAGGGCAGATTGAGTTTACCGTGGCAGAAGAACCGCACCAACGCAGCACCGGCCAAGCGCTTACCTTGCAAGGCGGGATTCCGCATTCCGTAACACCCTTAGAAGATTCTGTTGTCTTACTGACGCTGGTGCTCGCTAAGTAATTTTCCCATCAAACGCCCAGCGCGGTTTTAGTAAGCTGTTTTAGGCCTGTTTTTAGAAAAACAGGCCTAAAACAGCTTTTTTATTTAAGGGCAATTTAAAACCCAAAAGTTCTTAGTTGGGATGAAACGCAATTTTTGAAGACGGCATGTTGTACCTAGTGTTTCCCAAGCATTCCCGGTTGTCCCCCTTTGAAGGGGGTTGGGGGGATGACAACTCGTGCTAATCAGGTATTGCCGAGAATCATTTCCACTCTCTCTTAGTTTTCGCTTTTTTGTTCTTTTACCAGCCTTTCATCCCCCTACCCCCTTCAAAGGGGGACGAAGAAGTAGCAGATATTTGTTAATATTTTCTTAAAACACAATCTTCTATTAGTGAGAAAGATAATTGGAATAAAGTCTTGTGTCTTACGTCTTGTGTCCTACATCTTAACTACTTGCGTCTTTTTATACCCAATGCCTTGCCTCTCCGTACAAATACATACAACCAATTTATAACGAAATGGAAACGTATAAAAAAGGCGACCACGTAAAATGGAATTCTGAGGCTGGGCATGTGTCGGGCACTATCATTAAAGTCCACACTGCTGATTTTGACTACAAAGGCTACACGCACCACGCCAGCAAAGACGACCCGCAATACGAGATAAAAAGCGATAAAACCGACCACATAGCGGCCCACAAAGGCGGTGCGCTCACCAAAATTTCATCGTAGAAAAAGCCTATGCGGCTTGAGAAATCACGTTTGGAATAAGCTTACTTCTCCAATTCCATTTCCAGCAAACCCTCAACCTGAATTTTTTATAACGATGGTAATCCTTTGCGTTTTAGGCCTGTTTTTCAGAAAACAGGCCTAAAACGCAAAGGATTTTTTGGGTGTATACAACAATGTTTTGCTTAAATTTAGCCTTGTAATTAACCAAACCCACTAGCATGACCCCTTTCCCCGCTCCCACGCATCGTCTTAAAAGAGAAGATTTTCAGGCAACCATAGACGGCCAAGCCACTGACCTTTTCGTTTTAAGAAATACAAATGGAGTAGAAGCGGCCATAACCAATTACGGGGGTCGTTTGGTGGGGCTTTGGGTGCCAGATGCTACCGGCGCGTGGCGCGATGTAGTGCTAGGCTTCGCCGATGTACAAAGTTATGTAAACGGGGAGGATACCTATTTTGGCGCGCTGGTGGGCCGTTTCGCCAACCGTATTAGGGACGGTAAATTCACGCTAGAAGGGCAGGAATACACGCTAGCCACCAACAACGGCCCCAACCACTTGCACGGCGGCGACCAAGGTTTTTCTCGCGTTGTCTGGCAGGCCCAGCAATTGGATGAGCAAACGCTACAGCTTTCATACCAAGCCAAGGATTTAGATGAAGGCTACCCCGGCAACCTAAATGTACGCGTAACTTACACGCTCACTGCCTCCAACGAATTGAAAATTGACTATTCTGCCGTCACCGATAAAACCACCGTGGTTAACCTCACCAACCACTCGTTCTTTAACCTAAACGGCGAGGGTAGCGGATCCATCTTAGACCATATTCTGCAAATAAACGCCGATAAAATTACGCCCGTAGACGCCACGCTCATTCCCACCGGCGAACTAGCGCCGGTAGCCGGCACTCCTTTTGACTTTACCCAGCCGCTTGCCATCGGGCAGCGAATAGAGCAGGATGATCCGCAGCTATCGTTCGGGCAGGGGTATGACCATACGTACGTGCTGGCTACGCAGCGCCTTCAAAACCTATTGCTGGCCGCCACTGTTCGTGGCAATGAAAGCGGCATTGTCATGGAAGTGCTCACTCAGGAACCCGGCGTGCAGCTGTATACCGGCAATTTTTTGGCCGGCAAACACACCCTAAAAAGTGGCGCGAAAGATGATTACCGGACCGCCTTCTGCCTAGAAACTCAGGTCTTTCCGAACGCCCCCAACCAGCTAGATTTCCCTACCGCCGTGCTGCATCCCGGCGAAACGTATGAAACGTCTACGGTCTACCGGTTTTCAGTGTAAGTAAAAGAACGAAGCAATCGGCCGCTTTAAAAAATACCAATCTTTTCATGGAATTTACCATCGTTTCTAAAGCCTTTCATGAGTTGCATCCGCAGGAATTGTATGATTTGCTGCAGTTGCGGAGTGCGGTTTTTGTGGTGGAGCAGAACTGCGTTTTCCTGGACTTAGACGGTTTAGACGCTGCCTGCCATCACCTGCTATTTTACCAAAACGCGACCTTGCAAGCCTACGCGCGGCTGGTGCCAGCGGGCGCTAGTTATCCAGAACTTTCCATCGGGCGCATTATTACATCCGCTGCCGTGCGGGGAACCGGCGTGGGCCAGCAACTGGTGCAAAAAGCCATTGAAGAAACCCGCCGTTTATTTGGCCCCGGGCCCATCAAAATTGGTGCGCAGCTGTATGCCCAGAAATTCTATGAACGGTTTGGCTTTGTGCCTTGCAGCGATGTTTACGCCGAAGACGGCATTGACCACCTCAAAATGCTTCTGCCAGCCCAAGAGTAAAGCCAAGTTGGGAAAGACAGCAAAGCTGTTTTAGGCCTGCTTTTAGAAAAACAGGCCTAAAACAGATTTTTTTGGTTGAATTCCATCGGCTTACAGCCACTTAAAAACTTTTCTGACCCACTTTAGTTTCTGCAAATAAGGCGGATACCGGAGCGGTACATCGGGCCAAAAGGGTTTCCGGAGGACGCTTTTTTGGTGCGTGAAAGCCTCAAAACTGGCTTTGCCGTGGTAATTGCCTTGGCCACTTTCGCCTACGCCGCCAAAAGGAAGCCGGGGGTTTACCAAATGCGAAATAGTATCGTTAAGGCACACGCCGCCCGAAGAGGTTTGCTGCAATACCATTTCC
>JBBSSO010000046.1:0-9227 GCA_038241905.1 Cytophagales bacterium
CGTCATGTGCCCCAACAGTAATTCTAACTGGTTTTTTACGGCCATCAGGTTACCCAACACGTGGCTTTCTGACCGGCCCAATGAGGATAAGCCCAAGTGAGATAAATGACGTTGCAAATCACGGTTATCATGCCGGCGAAGGGCCAAATAATGCAGCAAATTTTTGGCACTTGGCAACAAAGTTGGATGTACTTTTTCTAGATAAGACGCATAGGTTTTTTCCTGCGCCAGTGCTTCGGTTTGTAGGGTTTCCAGTTCTTCTACTAACTTCTGAATGATGGGTTTTGCGTATAATTTTTCTGGGGCTGCACGTTCTTTATTACTTTCAAACATTGTTGGTGTCTTTAATTTAAGGAGGATAAGGGCAAGATAAGAAATACTTACTTGAACCCTTGATAAGAGTTACTACGCATGTTTCCTTGGACTGTCTTTTTTAATATAAATACAGTTGTAAGACTTTTTTCTAATTACTGCATAACCTATTTTGGGCCTCTTTTTCTAAAAACAGGCCTAAGAGCATGTTTAAATTTGTCTTTTGCGCTACAAACAGGCATCAAAAGAACCTGCCTTCGCCTTTTTCTCTCACCATAGCGCTGCTATGTTGCTCAAAAAACACTTCGTCAGAACCTTTCGCTTCCTGCTTTCGCCGGCAAAATCAAAACATAAACAAGCTCTAAAACAGAAAGAGCGGTGCATTTTTTAACCGCATAAATCCATATCTTTGGTAAAAAATCGGCAAGCCGGCTTATCGCTGCGCCTTAGGGCGAGGAGGAAAGTCCGGGCAACGCAGAGCATCCTGCTTCCTAACGGGAAGGCACCTGTCCGGAAACGGCCGGGTGACAGCCAGTGCCACAGAAAATAACCGCCGCTTTTTGCGTCTTGAAGAATGATTAATCATTTTTTTGGCGCCTCAAAAAGCGGTAAGGGTGAAAAGGTGCGGTAAGAGCGCACCAGCGGCTAGGCAACTAGTCCGGCTGGGTAAACCTCAGGAGTTGAAAGACCAAATAGGCTGGCAGCGCCTTGCTTTCGGGCAGGGCTAAGGGCGGCTCGTCCGATGCCAGTGGGTAGGTTGATGGAGCCCCTCCGCGAGGACGGGCCTAGATAAATGATAAGCCATTTGCCGCAAGGCAGAGGACAGGACCCGGCTTACAGGCTTGCCGACTTTTTTTTATTTTTCTCATTTCTAGGCAGTTATCTTCTGTCAAAAAGAAGGCAAAAACGTATTTTCGTTCCGATGAAATGCGTATGATTCCTGTGTGTTTTAAGCCTGTTTTCTGAAAAACAGGCCGAAAACGCTATCTACAGCGAGACTTCTAAATTCAAAAAGTCACTTCTACTTTTCAGGTTTTCCATCGGCTAAATCCAATAGTACTTCATAATATTTTTGATGGACCATTTTTGATTTTAACCAGGCGTAAAAGCTCATGGAAGGCAAATCATCTTGATCGGCGAAGCCGAAATCCAAACCTCCTTCTACCTGCTGCAAGAATATTTTTCTAGAAGCCACATCGGGCTGCAAAAAAAGCTGTTCTAAAAGAGTTAGAAAAACGGAGACATTCTTATAAACGGGCTGCTCCAATATGTCTTGGTACTGACGCTCAATTTGTTTTAAGCAATCTAGGGCCGTGTCTACATTCCCAAATTCGTACTGGATAATCATTTCACCCAACTTCTTTTTCAAGACCCATTCCCTACCCATTATTTTCTCACACCATTTATCCGACTTTTGAATATTAGTCAGCGCGTTGTTGGCTTTCTGAAAACTGTCTTGGGCAAAATAAAGAAAACTGAGTCCCAGCCGAGCAGTCAGAAAATCTTTAGGCGCCAAGCGGATGGATGGAGATTGAATTAGGTGTTCTAACAAATCAATGGCTTGCGGCAGGTTTCTAGAGAAAGCATCGTTGGCGGCTTTTAAGAAAACATATTTTGGGAAATACTCAGCAAGATGGTGACGTGCCTCTGTTTGCAGGGCGGCGTGCAATTGGCTCAAATACTGGTTAGACGCCACAAATTTACGATTACGATAAAGCACGTGCGCAATCATGTAAAGCAAGCTTATTTTGTAATATTGTTGGGCATTTGAAAAACCATACTGGCTTTCAGCGGCGCGGTACTGCTCTATAATATAGGGTTCAAAAGAAGAAAAATCTTTACGGGCCAGAACCGAACTGCGGGCAATCTGCATCAGCCGGAACAACAACGCTGGCCGCTGGCTAATGGCTTGGGCTAACCCATACGTGTGCAAAATTTCTTGAATAGTAGTGTCCAACGATAAAAACCGGCCTTCTAGGCGCGCTTGGCTAAGCCGTTTAGAAATAAGGCCGCTAGCTATGGTGGCGCGCTCGTCTTCATCGGCAATACTTTTGTTGGCGCGGTGCTTCCGGATAATTTCTTCTAGCTCATCGGCGGTTAGGCTGTCTGCTTTCTCAATCTGTAAAAGATATACGCTGTTAAGCAGATTGAATTGATCGTTATGCTGGGCAATTCGCTCTGCTTTGCGCAAAATATTCCAAGCAAGCTTCTCTGCCCCGGCATTGAAAAGGTATTGGGCCAAAGAAAGTAAGCCCATAATGGTAGACGCCGCCGTTGGATCCTCGGCCATGCGTTTGAGCACAATGTAATCCGTGAGCTGCTGCATAAGTCGTTTGCGCAGAGCATAATACGCCACCGGATTTTCCTTTTCTGGGTAAAGCCGATGGATGAGTTCCGGGGCAGTTAGCTTCTTTTTTAAAAGCAAAAGCTTAAACAACTCATAATCTTTCCGGACTACCTTCTTTTTATGACGCTGAATGAAAAACGCAAATTCCCGGTAATCATCTTCCGTAAACGTTTGAATAATAGTTTGTAAATCATCCATGAGGGCTATTATTTTCAGGGAAATTCTTCTATCCAAAAGTAAGATTATTTTGTTACATACAGTTGTATTTCAGATGTTTATGTTGCTCAACTAACATTGCTAAAAGTCTAATAATTAAAAAAGAGCAGCTGATGTATTCAATAAAGCAACTACTTTTCCTATCTCAACCAAAACAACCCTAATATTCTCACTTAAATCCTCCCTGCCATGAAAAGAAATCTGCTTGTTGCGTTGCTTATTTTAGTTAGTTTCGGAGCGTTTGCCCAAGACATTATCGTTAAAAAAAACGGGGACGAAATTAGCGCACTCATTCTGGAAATTGATTTGGAGAAAATTAAGTTTAAGCGTTTTGACTACCAAGAAGGTCCAACTATTTTCATTGCCAAATCTGATGTGTTCATGGTAAAATATGCCAACGGCACCCGCGAAGTCATTTCGGCCATGAAATCAAATGCTGTCCTAAATACAGAAAATGCCAAAATAATTTCCCCGCAAGAAGCCATAAAACTGAGTGGTCCCCGTGTTGGATTTACTGTATTAACCGGGAAATTAGCAAAAGACGCGAAAGAGGATTATGGCGTTTCGCCGTTCCTTACCCAGTTTGGCTGGCAGTTTGAGACGCGCATTTTTACAACTTCGGGCGGACTTTCCGGCTTGGCCGAATTTGTGCCGCTGATTGGTGGTTTGGAGCAAGGCAAATTTATTCCCAGCTTAAGTGCTTTGGTTGGTTTGCGTGGTGCCAATGGATTTGAATTTGGCATTGGCCCCAACGTGTCGCCAGCAGGTGCAGGTCTTGCGTTGGCGCTGGGCACTAACTTTCAGATGGAAGGCATCAATTTTCCCGTCAATGTTGCGGCGGTGCCAAGTAAAAACGGCGTTAGGTTTAGCGTGCTGCTTGGTTTTAACTCGCGTAAAAATTAAGGTTGTATCCTTATTCAAACCCTTATGAAAAGACACATTCTATTTCTGGTTTTCTTTTGCGCAATTACATCGGCGCAAGCCCAAGATTTTATTGTTTTGCTAACGGGTCAAGAAATTAGCGCCAAGGTTACTGAAATAACCCTCACAGATATTCTGTACCAAACGCCAGACTCTCTTGATGCTCCACAAAAGTCTATTTCTAGGCAAGAGGTTTTCATGGTTAAATTTGCCAACGGCGCCAAAGAACTCATGCAGTCCGCGGCTCTTGCAGACTTAGAAATTGAGCCGCTTTCGCCACAAAAAATGGCTGAATTAGGCCGTTTAGATGCCCGCCGTTTCTACAATGGCAGTGGCGCGCTCTGGGGCAGTGCCGGTTCTATCTTAGTTCTTGGTTTGTTAGGTCCTATTATTATTGCCGCCGTTCCGCCTAAAGTTAAACCCAATGAAGTTTCTAATCCAGCATATTTAAGCAACAATGTTTACATAACTTCCTACAAAAAGCAAGCGCATAAAATGAAAGTAGGCAAAGCGGCGGTGGGCGGTGCCGTTGGCATCGGAACTGTGCTTTTCCTGATCACAATGGCGGTTTCTGGGATGCACTAATCAATCTTTAGATACTTTTTTCAGGCTGTTTTAGGCCTGTTTTCTGAAAAATAGGCCTAAAACACGATTATAAATTATGCCACAAAATCCTCACCAAGCTTTAAAAAATTCTGTAGACGCTTTGCTAGCAAACGGGCAGTCTACTGTAAGTCCGGGCGTTTCTGTGATGGTAAAAGCGGGCGGAAAAGTGCTGTATCAAAATAGTTTCGGCCTTGCCGATGTAAAATTAAACCTCCCAATTTCTGCGCAAACCAATTTCCGATTAGCCTCAGTTTCCAAGCAATTCACGGCGGCAGCCGTTGCTTTGCTGCAGCAGGCCGGAAAGCTTTCTTTTGATGACTCGTTAAGCCGCTTTTTTCCAGATTTGCCACAAGTTTTTTCGGGTATTACGCTTCATCAACTGCTAAACCACACCTCCGGCTTACCAGATTATGAAGATTTTGTCCCGCCGCAGCAGCTTACCCAAGTAACGGATGCGCAAGTGCTAGAAATTATCTCAGCGCTTGCAAAGCCGCTTTTTGAACCCGGCTCGGCTTTCAGGTACAGCAATACGGGCTATGTTTTGTTGGGCTTGATAGTGGAACAAGTATCTGCAACAACTTATTCTGAGTTTCTAGAAACGCACATTTTTGGCCCGACCAGGATGGAGCACTCTATTCTATTTCAAAAAAACGTATCCATCGCCCAGCGGGCGATGGGGTATGCACCACACCCAAACACCGGTTTCCAGCTTGCTGACCAAAGTCTAACCAGCGCCACCTCCGGCGATGGTTGTATTTATTCATCCGTGTCTGATTATGCCTTGTGGGACCAATTTCTAGCCAAGCAAGAATTATTAAATTTAGAGAGTCTACTAAATCACAACGCGGCCGTTATCAACAATCACCCATGTTGGAAATACGGCATGGGCTGGTTTTTTGAACAGCGGCCAGATGGTACGCTTGAAATGTTTCATACCGGAAATTCGTCTGGATTCAGCCACTTAGTTCTCCGGATTCCAGCGGAGGAAGTGTTGGTGGTGGCTTTTTCTAACGTAGCAGATCATCCAGCTCTATTACCGGGTTTGCTAGAAACGTTGGTGCACCACCAAGCTTTCCAGCTTCGTTCAGATTTAGTATGGGCACTTCCAAGTTTAACTCGCTAATAATTACAAACCCTGTTTTAGGCCTGTTTTTCGAAAAACAGGCCTAAAACAGGTGCTCAATGCCTTTTTTAAACATATCAGAATTTTGAGAAATTACTTACTGACACTTTTCCAACTCCCTAACTATCGTTCGCATTTAGGTATAATTTCAAAAACTAACAACTGTTTTGTTAAAATAAATGAAATATTTTAGGCCAATTGTTTGGATATTTTATTTTGAGCCCTTAAGTTTGAGCATCAATTAGAAAATGACATCATGCTGCGCAACTTCTACTTTTACGGTTTTCACTTTTTTGGACCTCATCCGGGGCTCAGCAGGTAGAACTTTGCGTTACACATAACTAAAAGCTAACAACCTAAGAGCCCCGCACTGCGGGGCTTTTTTCATTATGAGCCTAGCCAAAAGAATTGCCATTCAAGGAGGCGCTGCCTCTTTCCATGAAACAGCTGCCAAAGAGCTGTTCCCCGCCACGTCCATTAGTACGTTGTCATGTCCTTCGTTTGAAGACCTGTGCCTAACTTTGCAATCCGGCGCCGCCGATTTTGCGGTTATGGCGGTACAGAACTCGGTGGCCGGTCCTATTTTGCCCAATTTCCGCTTAATAGCCCGGCACGGATTTACTATTAAAGCTGAGCGCTGGTTGCTGATTGATCAAATGCTGATGGCCATGCCCCAACAAAAATTAGCAGATATTCAGGAAATCTGGTCGCACCCTATTGCGTTGCTGCAGTGCAATAAGTTTGTACAAAGCCAAACCCAAGCCACTTCTAAAAACACGGCAGACACCGCAGATACCGCGCGCCACCTCCGCGAAAACAAAATAATGGGCGTTGCCGCCATCGCTAGCCGGAAAGCCGCTGAATTGTACGGGTTAGAAATACTCCAAGAAAACGTAGCCAATCATGTAGAAAATTACACTCGGTTTCTGGTTGTTTCGCCTACCAATAAATTGTGTGGCGCTAACAAAGCATCTTTGCTCTTGCCTTATCCGGTCATTAAATTTTCTTTAGAAGCAGTACTTGAAGTTATGTCTGGCAAAGGGCTAGAAATGACCATGCTACAACCGCTTCCGTCTAACAATCCTGGTCAGCCCGAAGCGTGGATTTTGGAAATGGAAGGGACGCATGCCGCTCAAATAACCGAAGCGCTGGCGGCCTTGGAAATCATTTCCCCTAACTTGCAGCTTCTAGGACTTTATGACAAAGCCACCGCTCCGCTGCCCAAGGACAGGCTCCATGATTGCTTGTCATCGGTTTTAAACAAAGCACAAGAACTGGTATGATAATCCCAAGCGCAGACCGGCTGCAGCAAGTGCAAGAATATTACTTCTCCCGTAAACTGGCCGAAGTAAGAGCGCTAAACGCGGCCGGCAAAAACGTCATCAACCTGGGCATCGGTGATCCGGACATGGCTCCATCGGAAGAAACAATTAGTACGCTGGTGAGAACGTGTATGGGTACGGGCGTACACGGCTACCAAGCCTATAATTCCATCCCGGCGTTACGCCAGGCTATTGCCCAGTGGTACCAAAGAACGTATGCCGTTGCGCTAAATCCTGAGGAGGAAATCTTGCCCTTGATGGGTTCTAAGGAAGGAATTTTCCATGTTTCGATGGCGTTTTTGAATCCGGGAGATAAAGTATTGGTGCCCAATCCTGGTTATCCGGCCTATGCGGCAACCGCCCGACTGGTAGGCGCTGAACCCGTTTTTTACACGCTCCGTGAAGAAAATAACTGGCTGCCCGACCTAGAAGAATTAGAAACGCTGTTGGCGCCCGGCCAAGTGAAAATGATGTGGATTAATTATCCGCACATGCCCACCGGTGCCGAGGCTCCGGCCGCATTTTTGCAAGAATTGATTGCTTTGGCACAAAAGCATAGTTTTCTGTTGACTAATGACAACCCGTACAGCTTGGTTTTGCCTAACCAAGCACCGCAGAGTTTACTTTCTTTGCCGCATGCGATGGAATGTTGCCTAGAATTTAACTCACTGAGTAAATCTCATAATATGGCTGGCTGGCGGGTAGGCATGGTGCTTGGTAGAAAAAATTACCTGCAAAGCGTACTTCGGGTAAAAAGCAACCTTGATTCTGGCATGTTTCTGCCCGTGCAACAGGCTGCCATTCAGGCCTTACAGAACTTTGACTCTTGGCACGCTGAACGCAACCAAGTTTACGCCCAGCGCCGCGAGAAAGCCTTTGAACTGCTGAACTTGCTTGAATGTTCTTACCAGAAAAAAGCCGTCGGGATGTTTGTGTGGGCACAAGTACCCAATTCTATTTTGGATGTAGAAGCCTTTTTAGACGAGGTACTTTACCAAGCCAACGTATTTCTGACGCCCGGCAAAATTTTTGGAACGCAGGGCGAACGGTACCTCCGGATTTCGCTTTGCTCGCCGGTTGAACTATTAGAAGAAGCCATTAAACGAATTAAAATACACGTATCGGCGTAAGCCGCCCTTTATTTACAACCATGACAAAAACATTAAACATTGCCCCTACTTCCGTTTTCAGAACTACCAACGGAAAACCACTCGTTATTGCCGGACCTTGCAGTGCTGAAAGTGAAGAACAAATGCTGGAAACTGCCCGCGGACTGCAAAAAGTAAAGCAAGTATCTATCTTCCGCGCCGGCGTTTGGAAACCCCGCACCCGTCCTGGTGCTTTTGAAGGAATTGGCAAAGTTGGGCTAGAGTGGTTAAAAACCGTAAAAGAAGAAACGGGCTTTAAAACTACCTGCGAAGTAGCAACTGCTGAACACGTGGAAGAAGCTTTAAAAGCAGGCGTTGACATTCTCTGGATCGGCGCTCGCACCACGGTAAACCCGTTTTCGGTGCAAAATGTAGCCGATGCCTTGGTTGGTGTAGATGTGCCCGTATTGGTTAAAAACCCAGTAAACCCAGATTTACAACTTTGGTTAGGCGCTTTAGAGCGGCTAAACCGGGCCGGCATTACAGATTTGGGAGCCATTCACCGCGGGTTCTCCTCTTTCGATAGCCGCCCGTACCGCAACCACCCCAAATGGAACATGGCCTACGAGTTCAAAAAACTTTTGCCTGAAATTCCATTGCTTTGCGATCCTAGCCACATTGCCGGAAACCGGTCTTTGCTGCAGCAAATCTGCCAAGAAGCGTTAAACCTACAGGTTGATGGTTTAATGATTGAAACCCATTGCAACCCAGACGTGGCTTTGTCAGATGCCTCGCAACAGGTTACGCCGCAGGCACTTTCTGCGCTGCTTACCTCGCTAGTAGTTTCTGTTTGGAACAAAAGCACTACGGCCAACGAGGAAGAATTGAGCGAGCTGCGCAACCTAATTGACTACCTTGATAATGAACTGATTAACGTGCTTTCTCGGAGGTCATCTGTGTCTAAACAAATTGGGTTAATTAAGAAAGAAAACAGCATGAATTTGTTGCAAACCGGCCGTTGGGAGCAAGTGATGGTAGAACGCCTTGACAAAGCCCGCCGCGAGGGATTGGAAGAAAATTTTGTGAAAGCCATTTTCCAAGAAATTCACCAATATTCGCTCCACACCCAAGCCGCCACTACCGTTCAACCTACGGAAGCGGTTAACCTTTAAAAAGTAGCAAAATTCTTTAACTCGAGTTTTTCCGCAGATTAATATTTTTGTGTAGGTATTTCTGAATTTATCTGTACCTTTGATGTATTAAGTGTTTTAACAATATTATGAATCAAGGAA
>JBBSSO010000047.1:0-9122 GCA_038241905.1 Cytophagales bacterium
CGAGTCAAAGAAACGCGCACCATAATCAGTCCAGTTCAGTCCCAGCTCGGTTTGTTTCTCCTTTCCGTTGTACTGGAACCTATAACCACGCCCTAAACCCTACTCGTAAATCTCGTTTAGCAACCCGGCCAAGTGGATGCCGCCTTTTAGCAATTGCGCATTAAGAGTATCTAAATGGTCAAAATTATAGCGGTAACTTAACTTTTCATCGGGCTTGGAGATGCCGTTGTAGAGCTTTTCGGCAATTTGGTAAGACTCATAGAACCACTGCGTTCTGGGTTGGGCCTGCATGGCTTTTACTTGCTCTTTGCTCACGCAGTTCAGCACGTTGGCGTATTCTGTATAAGACAATTGCTGGTGCTCTAGCAGTTGGCTGTCCCACAGCCGATGCAGGTTGGTAGGGCTGTTGAACCACTCCAGGCGTACCCGGTTGCCACCCAAATCGTCGGGCCGACCCACGTGCATGGGCTGGTGAATATCACCTACCAAATGAATCAGGATCTTGAGGTATTCCTGTTGCGTTTTTAGCGGCAACTCCTTCTTTTTCAGCTCACTCACCAAAAAATTGATTTTGGTAAACGCGTTGGTAGACGTGTCTTGCATTAATTGGTTTTCTACTTGTTGAGCACTCAAACCGGCTTTTAAATTAACGTAATGCCAGTTATCTAAATACTTAAAGGCCGGGTCTGACTTCACAAAATCGGGCCAATTGCTCGCCATCGCGATGGTCTCGTTGCCCAGCACCTTCCGGATATTCTTAATGGCTTTCTTAGAAAGGTTACGCGCGGCAATCTCGCCCACAATGCGGTGCCCCAGCATGCCCCACGCCATAGAATGAAGCGGCAAATACAGAAACAGTGCTAGAAGAACTATTTTTTTGGTTATGTTGATCGGCATAAAAAGGAAGGTTAAATATGTTAAGCGATAAAAATACTGTAAAAAAGCGGCATCGAGCGTAGCTCAGTTTTATTCTTTTTTGAGCTTCCGCTAAAATCAAAAACTCACCGTTTAGCGGGGCCACGCAAAACCTGTTTTCGGCCTGTTTTTAGAAAAACAGGCCGAAAACAGACTTCAAAAATCGCGGACAGAGCAAATTACGCCGCTGGCAATTGCTGGCTGCTGTAGTAGCAACATTACTTTCTGCGCTACCTGCTGAGGTTCTATTAAATCGCCTTGTTCTTTAAAAGCATGAAACCGCTCTACGCTGCTGAATTGCGCGGGGTCAGCCGCCCTGATTTGCGCTTGCATGTCAGTGTCAACCAAGCCCGGAGAAAGAGAAAAAACCTGCACGCCGGTGCCTAATTTATCTTGCTCTTGCTGCGCCGTTTCTGAAAGCATGTCTAGCGCAGCCTTAGAGGCGCAGTAGGCGGCCCAACCGTCTTTGGCGCTCCGGCCGGCTCCAGAACTGATGTTGACAATCAGCTTTTCTACGTCTTTCATGTGCTGGTAACTTTGCAGAAACAGGTTCATAAACATGGCGGGCACAATTACATTTACATCAAAGACAAATGCAAAATGCTCGTTTCGGCTCTGCCCGATGTAGCTAATATCTCCAATTACGCCCGCGTTGTTCACTAACACAATTTTCTTGGCATCCGGAAACAGTGGAAAAACCTTGTGCAGGTTATGTTCAACGCCCGCAATATCAGAAAAGTCCAGCGGTTGGTGGCGGTAGCGATCGTGCGTAATAGTACAGTTTCTGGAAACGCCAATTACCGTATTTTCAGCATCTTGCAACAGAGCCTCGGCCAACGCCTTGCCCAAACCCCGACTGGTGCCTGTAATAATATAGTAGTTCATAGTAAGTAGAATTTAACTTCCGAAGAAATGAATATACGCAAGTCCAAGTTTACAGACAGCATTTCTACCCTGTTTTAGGCCTGTTTTCTGAAAAACAAGCCTAAAACAGGTCATGCTTTCGGATTCGCTTAGGTTAGCAATCGCCTTACTTCTGATAAACTTGAGAATGATTTAGCTCAAGTTTTGGTTGCCAACTCAGGTCAAATTCCTTGGCCTCGGATCCCAAACCTCCTACGTTTAATTGTAGGCCCCGGCCACCTTTAAAGTTGCTTTGCTGCCGATCAATAATCAAACAAAAGCCAATCAGGAGGTCAAAATCAGCGTTATCATCGGCAAGGAGGCGGTAATTGTCGCCGTTTACTAAGGCTGCTGCTTGCTTGCTCCAAGCGGCTATTTGAGAGCCGTCTTTGTAGATAGAAAACCTGCGCCCGGCGTGCCCATACACATCATAGGCGCTGCCGCCCACATAACATTGGTAATGGCGTAGCCAGATGGATTGGGTGGTTATTTGCGTAACGGAGCCGCCTTCGAACGTTAACGTATAGCTGGACTTTAACCACGACCATTGCTGCTGAATGGTTACCCTTGGGAAATCGCTTCCCAAGTCGTTTAGCTTAACGCAGGCCAAAAAACTGGGTGCCTCTGATACAGCGAAATACTTTTCTTCACCATTCAAGAAAACCTTATAATTCTCTTTCCCCGATAGCTTTTTTTGGATAATGTCTATTTCCATACGCACTTTTTTGCCTGGTGGAAGATACGCCGTTTTTCTCAAAACAAGGCAAAAACGCTTCTTCGGACTTGCGCTGAGATGACGTAGAAGAAAAAAAGTGCCATCGCCTTTGGACGATGGCTCTTTATAACCTAGGGGTATAAATTTTTAAAGAAAAGTTAACCCAATTTTCTTGTTCAACCCTTTTTCAAAAATCCGTATCAACGTAGAAAGCTGAATATCACCTCGGGCATTCTCAATTCTGGAAATATAGCTTTTTTTAGTTCCAGCTTTTTCCGCCAGTTGTTCTTGGGTCATTTTAGCCTCTTTCCGGGCTTCTTTAAGCATCTCGCTCACAATAAACATTTGGGCATTTTGCTCATATTCACTGCGACTGTCCGTTCCGCTTTTGCCGTGCTCCTTTTCTATGAGTTCCTCGAAAGTTTTAATTCCTTTATATTCAGTCATAGTTATTGGCTTTTTAGTCTAAAATACTCAGTTTTCAGTCGCACAGCTTTTCCAATTTCTTCTTTCACGTACTGAACTTTAGATTTCACGTTGGCGTCAAGGTTTTTGTAGAAATCTAGAAAATACTCCCCGTGGAAGATGATTTATTCTTGTATAATTTCTTAAACTCCTTTAATGTTATCCTATCAGTGGTCTCAAAATTATGAGCACAAACACTTGTTTCTAATTTCCCATTTATTCTGGAAATGAAAATTACATACTCCTTGTCAGGTTCAAAATAATAATCGCATAAGGTATGATGAGAAGCCAACTCTATTTTTTTACTGGCAAGGTTCCCTTTATATACTTTGCTAACTTTTAATTTTGGACTACTTCCCGTTTCATAAGGTGGGTAAACTAGATTGCTGAAAATGTCATATTGAATAGTGTCCTTGAGCCCCACTACTTTTGCCTTCACTATTAAATCATAAGATTCAATGCTCTGTTTCAGGTTATTAAAACACTCACAAGCATTAGCGCTAAAACAGAACAGCAAAAACACACTTGTCAATGTAGTTTTCATATTTTTCTATTAACAACCCTCCCTACAAAATATATTGACTCAAATCGCGGTTTTTGACCATATCCCGCAACCGTTCTTCTACCAATTCTGGGGTAATAAGCAGCTTGGCGTTGTGCGGAATTGTATCAGGCACTTCAAACAGAATATCATTGAGCAACCTACTCATAACCGTGTGCAGGCGGCGGGCACCGATGTTTTCTACTTCCTGGTTTACTTCAAAAGCAATCTCAGCAATTTTCTCCAGCGCTTCATCTGAAAAACTCAATTCTACATCTTCAGAACGCAGCAATTCTATGTACTGCTTCGTCAAGGCGTTTTTCGGGAATTTTAGAATCTGGTAGAAATTGTCTTTGGTCAGGCTCTCCAGTTCCACCCTAATCGGGAAGCGGCCTTGCAACTCCGGAATCAAATCAGAAGGTTTAGCCACGTGAAACGCGCCCGCTGCAATAAACAGAATATGATCCGTTTGAATAACGCCATATTTGGTGTTTACGCTGCTGCCTTCCACAATAGGCAACAAATCGCGCTGCACGCCTTCGCGGCTAACGTCGGGGCCGCCGCCGCCTTTGTTGCTGGCGCTGGCTACTTTATCAATTTCGTCAATAAAAATAACGCCGGCGTTTTCGGCTTTGGCAATCGCCTCTTCCTTCACCTCGTCCATGTCAATTAGCTTAGACGCTTCTTCTTCTAGTAGAATTTTCCGCGCTTCCGCGATGGTCACTTTGCGTTTTTTGGTTTTCTTGGGCATCATGTTCCCAATCATTTCCTGAATGCCAGCCATCTGCATTTCATCCATGCCCGGCCCCATGACGCCCACGCCCGACGTAGAACCTTGCGACACTTTAATATCAATCATGCGGTCTTCTAGCTCGCCGTTCTTAATTTTTTCCCGGAAACGGTCGCGGGTGCGTTCGTTTAATTCTTGGTCGGTAGAAGGTACTTCCCCATCGCCCAACGGGCTAAAACCACTATTCTGCCTGCTGCCGGGCTGGTTAATGGGCGGAATAAGCGCATCCAGAATAATGTCTTCTACCAGCAGCGCGGCTTGTACTTTTACTTCTTCTTTTTTGCGGACTTTCACCATGTTCACGGCTTGCTCCACCAAGTCGCGCACCATGCTTTCTACATCGCGGCCTACGTAGCCTACTTCGGTAAATTTAGAGGCTTCTACCTTTACAAAAGGCGCATCCGCGATGGTGGCAAGGCGGCGAGCAATCTCGGTTTTTCCTACACCTGTGGCGCCAATCATGAGAATGTTGTTGGGCACAATTTCGTTCTGCATCTCAGGTGAGGCGTGCAGCCGACGCCAGCGGTTCCGGAGCGCAATGGCCACGTTGCGTTTGGCATCATGCTGCCCAATAATGTATTTATCCAGTTCCGCCACAATTTGCGCGGGCGTTAAGTATTTTTTTGAATCTAACATGCTTTTTAATGTGGTAGTGAATTAAGGGTCGATGGTTATAATAACTGCGCTCCTGGAATTCAACTGTGTGGTTAAAAAAGTTGTTGGTGATAACACCAACAACGGCTAAATCTCTATGCTTTTTTTTCACGGTTAACACTGCTCACACTGCTCTTTCGGAGTTTTACTCCGAAAGCAATCTGCTAGGGAGTTCTACTCCCTCATTTTGACCGCAGTTCCCGGCGGAGTAGAACTCCGCAATCCAGAAGGTTCGGGAGTAGAACTCCCAAACAGCAAGGGAAGGTTCGGGAGTAGAACTCCCAAACAGCAAAACAGCGGCATAGAGTGCTGCTTTTTCCCAATGCCATACTGCTCCTGCCCTTTTAGGACTCGTACCCCTCCGCCCTTGTTGGTGTTATCACCAACAAGCCAAACAACGTTTCAAGCAGCAACTCACTTATTTCTGTTTTAGGCCTACTTTTCTAAAAACAAGCCTAAAACAGGAATTTCTACACTCGTTGCCCACGGCTCTTTCATATTTCTATCGTCGCTCTTTCGGAGTTCTACTCCGAAAGCAAAATGCTAGGGAGTTCTACTCCCGTTTTCAGCCTGTTTTTCTAAAAACAGGCCTAAAACGGCTTGTGCTCACCTTCTCCAAATCACCTACAACTCTGGCGCTTTTTTGAAAAAACGATTCAGGTCAGTAGACAAGGTCAGGTAATTGCTGGAGCCGGCCACGTGGAATTTGGCGTAGGTATAATCAAACCGGAAAGCGTGGATTTTAATGGACGCCCCAAACGAGAAGCCAGCCATGCCGCCCGCGCTTTCCACCAACAATTCTTGGCGACGCAGGTGGTTGTAACCCGCCCGCAGCTGAAAGCCCGGTCCTAGCAGTAATTCGCCGCCCACTACTACGTGGCGAGCAGCTTTATCTGCGAAAGTTTTCTTTTCCTTTACTTCCTCGTTGTCTTCGTTAAGGCTGCCTTTTTTGCTAGGATCTAGATACACTATATCAAAACGCTGCAGTTGGTGGCCCGTTACCGATAATCTGAAAGGCGCGTGTTCCGGTTTGTAACTAACACCCAGTTGCACATCTAACGGCATGGGGTCGCGCTCGCCATGATCATACGTTTTAAGCATTACACCCAAGTTTTTGATCGCCAAACCCACCATCAACCCGTTTTCGGGATGTTTGAACGTGCCGCCCAAATCTACTAAGGCCCCCACCGCCTGGTCTCCCGCGATGCCTGAAACCGCAACTTTGGCAGTAGCGCCCAGCGTAAAATGCTCAATAGTGGCTGCATGCGAGAGCGTTACCGCATAATCTCTAACCTGAAAATTACCTTCTTCCAGACCCGTTTCATCGCGCTGCACAAAATCGCCGTACTGCACGTAATTAATCCCGATGGCGTTACGGCCCAGCCGCTTGCTTTCAAAGGCGTATTGGAGGTTATGCTGCCCAATATCTGCAAGGTAGTTGAGGTAAGAAAAAGACAGAAAGTTGTTAGTTTGGCCCTGCAGCAAAGCCGGGTTGGCGTTTACGGCATTGACATCTTCTAGGCCAGAACTAATGTTTACGCCACCCAAAGCTGCCACGCGAGCGTGGGTGGGCACGTTTAAAACCCTAAAAGCGCTGCGCCCTCCTATTTGGGCAGTGGCTACCAGAGCGGTGGCCATCAAAAATAATCCAAAAAGGAGAACGCGTTTTAGCATCTTTTCTTAAAAAACAGGTCAAAAACAGAAATTATCAGGCATCGGCCTTGGCCGGAACTTCGTCGCGCACGGTAAAGTTTTGCGGCCGACTTACTTTCTCAGGCAGCAGCGCGAAATCCAATACTTGGTCCACGCGGTCAACGTAAGTAATGTTGAGGCCTTTAATGTAATGGGCCTCAATCTCGTTCACGTCTTTGCGGTTTTTCTGGCACAAGATAACATCTTTGATGCCCGCCCGCTTAGCAGCTAGTATTTTTTCTTTAATGCCACCCACCGGCAGCACTTTTCCGCGCAGCGTAATCTCGCCGGTCATGGCCAAATGGCTCCGCACTTTGCGCTGGGTAAACACAGATGCAATGGACGTAAAAATAGCAATACCCGCACTTGGCCCATCCTTGGGCACAGCCCCTTCCGGGAAGTGGATGTGCAAGTCATACTGGTCAAATAAACGGTAGTCAATGTCCAACTCATCAGAATGGGCGCGCAAATAAGAGACGGCCGTAATGGCAGATTCTTTCATTACATCACCTAATTGTCCGGATAAGGTCAATTTCCCTTTGCCCCGGCTCAACAACGACTCTACAAAGAGAATATCACCGCCTACGCTGGTCCAAGCCAGGCCGGTTACCACGCCCGCGGCTTCATTGTCTTGGTACAATTCTTTGTCGAAAATCTCTGGCCCCAGAATGCGCAACACGTCTTTGGGTTCTAGCTTGGCGGGCCATTCTTCTTCCATCGCCTTAGATTTGGCAATGTTCCGGATAACGCCACCCAGCTTTCTTTCCAGGCTTCTAACGCCAGACTCGCGGGTGTAGTCTTCAATTACTTTCTGAATAGCCGCCGCCGACAAGGCCACATCTTTAGGCAAAAGTCCGTGGTCTTCTAACAACTTCGGCAAAAGGTGGCGCTTGGCAATTTCGGTTTTTTCCTCGATGGTATAGCCGGTTACCTCAATAATTTCCATTCTATCGCGCAGCGCAGGGTGAATGGTATCAAGTGAATTCGCGGTCGCGATGAAAAGTACTTTAGATAAGTCATACTCCACCTCCAAGTAATTATCCGCGAAGGTGTGGTTCTGCTCGGGGTCTAAAACTTCCAGCAAGGCGCTAGACGGGTCTCCCCTAAAATCTGAATTCAACTTGTCTACCTCGTCCAAAATCATGACCGGATTAGAGGAGCCAACTTTCTTAATTTGGCTGATGATGCGGCCCGGCATGGCGCCCACGTACGTTTTGCGATGGCCTCTAATCTCAGCCTCATCACGCACTCCGCCCAAGGCGATGCGGACGTATTTGCGACCCAGCGCTTTGGCCACGGACCGGCCCAAAGATGTTTTACCCACGCCCGGAGGCCCGTACAAGCACAAAATAGGCGCTTTCATGTCGTTCTTCAGTTTCAGAACGGCCAAGTATTCTAAAATGCGCTCCTTTACTTTAACCAGCCCGTAATGGTCAGCGTCCAGAATTTTTTTGGTACGTTTTAGGTTGAAATTATCTTTGGTGAATTCGTTCCAAGGCAGTTCTAGCAGAAACTCACAGTAATTGTGCGCAATCGGGAATTCTGCGCTCTGTGGGTTGCTGCGGCTCAGCTTGTCTAGCTCTTTGTTGAAGTGCTTGGCGACGGCATCGGGCCATTTTTTCTTGAGGCCTTTCTCGCGCATCTTTTCAACTTCTTGCTCGGGGCCGTCCATGCCCAACTCGTCTTGCAAGACTTTAATCTGCTGGCGCAAGAAATAATCGCGTTGCTGCTCATCAATGTCTATGTGAACTTTGCTGTGGATTTCCTGCTTTATTTCCAGCATTTGGATTTCGTGCAACATCAACTGCAAAAGCGTTGTGCCGCGCTCTACGCCATCGTTAATCTCCAGCAGTTTCTGCTTCTGCGCTACTTCTACGTTGATGTTGCTAGACAAGAAATGCGTTAGAAAACTGGGGCTGTCAATATTATCTAGCGCCACCTGCGCCTCTTGCGGAATCTCAGGGTTGAGCTTCAAGATTTTACCGGCGGCTTCTTGCAAAGATTCTACCAAGCCTTTTACCTGCTTACTTTTCTGGTTAGGGAAAGTCTCTGGGCAATAGCTTACTTTGGCCGTGAGGTACGGTTCTTCCTGGGTAACTTCTTCAATTTTAAAACGGCTTTGGCCTTGGATGATGATGGTGGTATTTCCATCGGGCAGAACCAGCATTTTCAGGATTTTGGCCATGGTACCTACCTCAAAAATATCATCTGGACCCGGGTCCTCGGCGGTCATATTTTTTTGGGCCACTACGCCAATAATTTTATCGCCTTTGTGGGCTTTGCGCACCAACCGGACGGACTTTTTCCGGCTAACGGTAATGGGTATAACCACGCCCGGAAACAATACGGTATTCCGGATGGGCAAAAGAGGTAAGGTATCTGGGGCATTCTTTCCAGCAGCGTCTTCGCCGTCTAATTCTGACGTGATGATGGTGATAAGCTCACCG
>JBBSSO010000048.1:0-8935 GCA_038241905.1 Cytophagales bacterium
CAATTAACCTTATAAAAAACTAACTTTTGTTTGAATGTTTACCTTCAGAAAGAGAAAAGGTTAGATTATGGTAACTTTAAAATTATGGATAAACCCGATAGTAACGTGCTAATCTATAAAGCCGCGGAAGATCAAATATTCACCTTATTCGTAATTTCATCGAGCTAAAAAATTTACATTATTTTGCTAAAGCGATGGAAATAATATTTCCAGAAAGTGAAAAAATTTTGCCCAAGCTAATTTCTGTTTTAGGCCTATTTTTCGGGAAACAGGCCTAAAACAGGTGGACTGTGAGTTTCTGAATTTGGTGACATTATACGATTATTTCAAATCACGAAATGCATCGGCCGGAATTTTTAAAAACTTGAATGAGTAAAAATGTACATATTAAAGACGATGCTTTTCATTTTCTGTTTTAGGCGTGTTTTAGCAAAAACACGCCTAAAACAGAAAATGAAAACAAATGAACTCCGGGAAAGATTAAACTTTTTGATTTTCCAGCATTAAGTATGTGCATCTTTGCCGGTCAATTATTTTTACTTAGCCCATAAAATCGCTTTTTTTCTATATTCAACCGCTGCAGAACCGTACCAAAATAGATATTCTGCGTACACGGTTCGCGAGGGCTAGAAAACAGCTTTCTACGCTACATTTACCAGAACCAACCGCATTTATGAACACAATTACCTATCCAGGAAGCCCTTTTCCGCTGGGCGCCACCTGGGATGGCAAGGGCGTTAACTTCGCCATTTACGCCGATAACGCAGATGGCGTGGACCTTTGCCTTTTCCATACCACCGAAGACGAAAAAGAATATGACCGCATACCGCTAACGGAGCGCTCTCACCAAGTTTGGCATACCTACATTCCAGACATGCAACCCGGCCATTTATACGGTTACCGCGTGCACGGACCGTATGACCCAGCCAACGGCAACCGCTTTAACGCCAATAAACTCTTGATTGATCCGTACGCCAAGGCCATTTCGGGCACCGTAAACTGGCACGAATCTTTGTTTGGCTACCAGTTGGGTCATGAAGATGAAGACTTAAGTTTTAGTGACCAAGACAGCGCCGCCTACATTCCTAAATCTGTGGTAATTGACCCAAGTTTTGATTGGGAAGACGATGTAGCCCCTAAAACGCCCTACTTTATGTCCGTGATTTACGAGGCGCACGTCAAAGGCTTCACCAAACTGAACCCAGATATTCCGGAAGAAATACGAGGTACGTACGCCGCCATCGGCCACCCGGCCACCATTACATATTTGCAGGAATTAGGCATTACGGCCATAGAACTGCTGCCGGTGCACCACTTTATTACCGACTGGTATTTACAAGAAAAAGGCCTCACCAATTATTGGGGCTACAACAGCGTTGGTTTTTTTGCGCCCGATGTCCGCTATTCTAGCAGCGGCACGTTGGGGCAGCAGGTGGTAGAGTTTAAGCAGATGGTAAAGAATTTGCACAAAGCCGGGATTGAAGTAATTCTGGATGTAGTGTACAACCACACCGGCGAAGGCAACGAAAAGGGCCCCACGCTTTCTTTTAAAGGAGTGGACAACGCCGCGTATTACCGCGTAGTAGAAGATGACAAGCGGTATTACATGGATTATACCGGTACGGGCAACACCCTAAACGCCAGCTGGCCCAGCGCCTTGCGTTTGATTATGGACAGCCTGCGCTATTGGATTACCGAAATGCACGTAGACGGTTTCCGGTTTGATCTGGCCTCAGCGTTAGCCCGAGAATTACACGGGGTAGACAAATTGAGCTCCTTTTTTGACATCATTCACCAAGACCCGGTTATCTCGCAAGTAAAACACATTGCGGAGCCTTGGGATATTGGTGAAGGTGGTTATCAGGTTGGGAATTTTCCGCCCGGCTGGACCGAGTGGAACGGCATGTACCGCGATTGCATGCGTGATTTTTGGCGCGGAGAAGACAGCATGCTCGCCGAGTTCGCCAACCGTTTCACGGGTTCTTCAGACCTTTATTTAGATGATTATCGTCGGCCTACGGCCAGCATTAATTTTATTACGGCGCACGACGGTTTTACCCTGCATGACTTGGTTTCTTACAACGAGAAACACAACGAGGCCAACGGCGAAGACAGCAAAGACGGCGAAGACCACAACCGTTCCTGGAACTGCGGCGTGGAAGGCCCCACCGATGACCAGTGGATTCAAGACCTCCGCAACCGCCAGAAACGAAACTTCCTCACGACCTTATTTTTATCGCAGGGTGTGCCCATGTTGGTAGCCGGCGACGAAATGAGCCGCACGCAACACGGCAACAACAACGCCTATTGCCAAGACAATAAAATATCTTGGCTAGACTGGCCTGCGGCTGATGGCGAGCTAATGGAATTCACCAAAAAGCTGATTCACTTCCGGAAAAATCATCCGGTTTTCCGCCGCCGCCGCTGGTTTCAAGGGCAACCCATAAAAGGCCACGGCCTAGATGATATTGCCTGGTTTTTGCCTAGCGGCGAAGAAATGGAATATGAGCATTGGGAGCAGGAACACGCCAAATCATTGGGTATTTTTCTCAACGGCCGCGGCGTTCACAGCCGGGGCGTGCGCGGAGAAGTGGTGATGGATGATTCCTTCTACCTCATTTTTAACGCTTACCATGATTCCCTTGAGTTTCAAGCGCCGCCAGAAAAATTTGGCAGCCAATGGACGGTGGTATTAGACACCTTCCGGAACCAAATTAATTCCGAAGATGCCCTAACCTACGCGCCAGAAGAGGAATTTTTGGTAGAAGGTAGGTCCATCTTACTTTTAAAGACCCCCATATTTGAAGCGTAAAAATATGAGCCAATTAACCATCGGTAAACGTAGTTTAGGCATAAGTTTCACGGCATCCGGCGAAGCCGAAGTGCTGGTTTGGGCTCCTGAAGCGCACTTGGTTGAGCTTGTTTTAGATGAAAGCAAAATCATTATTCCCCTAGCTCAACAAGAACGAGGGTATTGGCATTTGCTCACCAACCAAGTCAAGCCCGGCGATACCTATCAATTTCGGCTGAATGGTGAGCAAGAACTCCCAGACCCAGCTTCCCTTTCTCAACCTGAAAGTGTTCACGGTCCGTCTCAGGCTGTAGACCTAAATGATTTTACGTGGACCGATGAAAACTGGGAAAATCCGACGCTAGAAAAATATGTGCTTTATGAATTGCATGTAGGCACTTTTAGCACTGATGGTACTTTTGCTGGGTTAGAGCAAAAGCTAGATTACCTGAAAGAACTGGGAATAACTGCCATAGAATTGATGCCGGTAGCACAGTTTCCCGGTGACCGCAATTGGGGCTATGATGGCGTTTTTCCGTTTGCGGTGCAGAACTCCTACGGCGGACCCACAGGCATGCAGAAGTTGGTAAACACGTGCCACCAAAAAGGATTGGCGGTGGTTTTAGATGTAGTGTACAACCACCTGGGTCCCGAGGGCAATTACCTGGGCGCCTACGGTCCATACTTTACGGATCGGTACAACACGCCTTGGGGCCCGGCGGTTAATTTTGATGATGCTTGGTCTGATGAAGTGTGCCGTTATTTCTCGGAAAACCTCTTAATGTGGTTCCGCGATTTCCACATCGATGCCGTGCGCATGGATGCCGTGCACGCCATCAAAGATTTCAGCCCAAATCATATTTTGCGGGAGATGAAGCAGCAGGTAAACCAACTCACGACTCAAACGGGTCGGGAGCATTACATGATGGTTGAATTGGACCTGAACGATCCTCGCTTTATTAATCCTCTGGAGAAAGAAGGTTTTGGGATGGATGCTCAGTGGGTAGACGAGTTTCACCATGCTCTGCGCGTATCCTTGACGGGTGAAAAAACGGGCTATTACGCAGATTTTACTGGCATTAACCATTTGGCCAAAGCTTACCAAGATGCCTATGTTTTTGACGGCCAGTATTCTGAGCACCGCAAAAAGAATTTCGGGGTAAAGGTGCCGCACCAGCCCGGCCAGCAATTTGTGGTCTTCACCCAGAACCATGACCACGTGGGCAACCGCATGTTGGGAGAGCGCTTGGGAGCCTTAATCAGTTTTGAAAAGCAAAAACTTGCGGCCGGAGCCGTGCTTCTAAGTCCGTTTTTGCCAATGCTTTGGATGGGCGAGGAATACGGCGAAACCAACCCGTTCCAGTATTTCGTGAGCCACACCGACCCAGATTTGGCCGAGGCGGTCCGCCAAGGGCGCAAAGCGGAGTTTCAGGCTTTCCAAGCCGAGGGAGAAGCACCAGATCCTATGTCTCCAGAAACGTTTCATAATTCCAAAATGCAGTGGGAATTGCTGACTCAGGAGCCACATCAAACGTTGTTCCGGTTTTACCAAACTTTGCTTCGGCTGCGCCGAGAAATTCCGGCTTTGCAGAACTTGGCCCGCCAATTCGTACAAGCAGAAGCCAACGAAGCCCAACAAACGTTAATCTTACGCCGCAGCCACGAGAACCAGAAGGTTGTATGTTTGATGAACTTCTCCTCAGAAATCCAGCAAGTTACCTTACCATCAGGCGAACAGATTCTCAACTTGCTCCTAGATTCAGCGGCCCCAGAATGGAAAGGAGCCAAGGCATCAGAAAACTCCCTTGTAGAAGGTGTAGTTCTGGTAATTTTGCAGCCAGAAAGCTTGGTGATTTATGAAATAAAGTAACCACCGTTTTGTGTAAGTTAGAACTTACGCAAAAGAGATTTTTACCGCTTGCCATTGCTGCATAGCGGTAGGTTTAAACCCACCGCTATGCAGCAAACATCGACTGACAATCGTTTTTGCTTAAGTCCTAAAAGTATTAATTGCACTTAGATTTAGGACGGTAGAAAGCGCAATTTAAATTTCTGTTTTAGGCCTGTTTTTCTAAAAACAGGCCTAAAACAGAAAATATAGGAGCACATTTTTTAAAGGCCATCGCCTTAATTCCACAACATCAAATTGTTTACCATGCATAACCCCGTTGCCACTTACCGCCTGCAGTTTCATAAGGAATTTACTTTCACAGATTTTGAGCGCATTATTCCGTATTTACTGAAATTAGGGGTGAGCACCATTTATGCATCGCCGGTTTTTGGGGCGGTGCCTGGCAGTATGCACGGCTATGACGGCACCAATCCGCACAATATTAATCCTGAAATTGGTTCTGAAGAACAACTAAAAGCACTGGCCGCTACCCTTAAGGAACAGGGCGTAAGTTGGTTACAAGACATTGTGCCCAACCACATGGCGTTTCATCCCACAAACCCGTTTCTGCTAGATGTGCTGGAGAAAGGTTCGCTAAGCCAGTATTACGGTTTTTTTGATATCAACAATGCCAGCGATTTGTACGATGGGCGCGTGATGGTGCCTTTTTTGGGCGGAAAACTAGAAGATGCGGTGCAAAACGGAGAGTTGCGCGTGGTATATGATGCTGCGATGCAACGCATGGTTCTGCAATATTATGACAGCGCGTATCCGTTGAGCCCACGTACGTACGCGCATATTTTAAAAACCGACCAAAACCCCAACCAAGCCATTGGTCAGTTACTGAATAAATTAGACGAAGCACACAAAGATGTTACCCCCAGAGGTTTCTTTTTGAAGTGGGAAGAATTCCGGATGCAGCTGGCTTCTCTCATGAAAACCGAAACGGTGAGATCTGCCATTGACGCAGAATTGCAGTTTTTAAACAGCAATCCGAAGGCACTTTTGCAATTAGCTCAGGAACAATCTTACCAGCTCTGCCATTGGCAAGAAACCGATTACCAGATTAATTTTCGTCGCTTTTTCACCGTGAACGGCCTCATTTGCCTTAACGTACAAGACCCCGAAATTTTTCAGGTTTACCACCAATACATCAAAGAACTTTTAGACGAGGGCGTGTTTCAAGGTCTGCGCATTGACCATGTAGACGGACTTTTTGACCCAAGCGGTTACCTAAACCAACTTCGGGATTTGGTGGGTGAGGAAACGTATTTATCCGTGGAGAAAATTTTGGAGCCCGGCGAACGCATGCCGTCACAATGGCTCGTGCAAGGCAATACCGGCTATGATTTTCTTGCCTACGTCAACAACTTGTTTACCTACCCGGCTGGTCAAGCAGCCTTTGATCAGTTATACCAAACATTGGTAGGCGATGGCGCTGCCGTGCATGACCAGATTTTAGAGAAAAAAGCCTACATCCTGCGCCAGCACATGGGCGGCGAGTTGGAAAACCTTTACCAACTTTTTTTAGACCAGCGACTGGTGCCGGAAGAAGAATTGCGTTCTGTGAACGGTGCTCAACTGAAAGAAGCCATCGGTGAGTTTTTAGTTCAATGCCCGGTGTACCGTTACTATGGAAACCAGATGCCGCTGCACGGCGAAGAAGCCGAAGCGGTGGAGCACATTTTCCAGTTACTCAATGAAAGAAAACCAGAACTTACCGATGCCGTCAACATTCTAAAAAAAGCAATTCTAGGGCCATCGCCCGAAGGGCAGGACGGAAACTATTCTGCGCGTGCCCAGTATTTTTACCAGCGGCTGATGCAGTTTACCGGTCCGCTCATGGCCAAAGGCGTGGAAGATACCATTATGTACACTTACAATCGGTTTGTAGGCCATAATGAAGTTGGCGATGCACCCGATGCGTTTGGTCTAAGTCCGGCAAACTTTCACCAACTCATGCTAGACCGGCAGAAAAACTGGCCGCTGTCCTTGAACGGGACTTCTACCCATGATACCAAGCGCGGAGAAGACGTGCGGGCCCGCCTAAATGTGCTTACTGAAATGGGGGAGGAATGGGCTGCAGCCGTGCAGGAATGGCGGGTTTTGAACGCTCCGCTCAAGCAAAATAACGCCCCAGATGCTAATGATGAATACCTTATTTACCAGACCTTGCTGGGAAGTTATCCCCTGCCGGGCATGGACCCAGATAACTTTGAGGAGCGCGTGCAAGCATACATTCAGAAAGCGCTGCGCGAAGCCAAAGTAAACTCAAACTGGACCTCGCCCAACGAAGCGTACGAAGCCGCCGCGCAAGCGTTTGCCGTAAAATTATTAGACCAGAGCGGGCCGTTTTGGGCCAGTTTTGAGAAATTCAGGGCTAAAACCGTTGATTTTGGCATCGTAAATTCCTTGAGCCAAGTGCTCTTGAAATTTACTGCCCCGGGAGTGCCCGATGTGTACCAAGGCACCGAGCTTTGGGATTTTAGCTTGGTTGATCCAGACAACAGGAGGCCGGTAGATTACGACCAGCGGCAGGCTTGGTTGGAGGAAATGGACAGCTACGACCTGAGCAAACAAGAAAACCTGTGGGAAGAGCTCTGGCACAACCGCCACGATGCCCGCATCAAACTCAACCTTGTTCACACCCTTTTCACCGAGCGGAAAAACAACGCCACCCTCTTCGCTAAAGGCGAATATTTGCCGTTGGAAATAGAAGGAGAACTTAAAGACCATGTGCTGGCTTTCATGCGGAAGCATTTAGACACTTGGTACTTGGTGGCGGTTCCGTTGCATCTGGCGGCGCTGGCTAAAAAGCAAGGCGTTGAGAGCTTGAAGGAGATTGACTGGAAAGACACTAAAGCTATTCTCCCGCCAGAGGCGCCCAAAGATTGGGAAGATGCGCTGGTAAAAAGTAGCGGCAATTATGCCCACGAGCTGACCGTGGCAGATATGTTTGGAATTTTCCCGCTGGCTTTATTAAAACTTAAAGTCAAGAATGAGCGTGGCGCGGGCATTTTGTTGCATATTTCGTCGCTAACCTCGCCGTTTGGTATTGGCGATATGGGACCAGCGGCCCGGAAATTTGCAGATTTTCTGCACGTGAGCCAACAAAAATATTGGCAGTTGCTTCCGCTAAATCCCATTGAAGCCGGGCAAGGATACTCACCATACAGTTCCATTTCTAGCCGGGCCGGAAATCCGCTGTTTATTTCGCCAGAACTGTTGGCCAAAGACGGGTTATTGCCCGATGTAGAACTAGCGAATTATTATTTGCCCCAAACCGGGAGCGTAGATTATGAAGAGGCGTTCCGGGTGAAAAACGAATTGCTGGAAAAAGCGTGGCAAACGTTTAAAAACGGAAATTTCTCAACGCTGCAACAGCAATTTACTGAGTTTAACCTCAGCGAGGCGGCTTGGCTCCATGATTTCTCGCTCTACGCATTGCTCAAAGACCATTTTGGCGGAGGCGCGTGGTTTCAATGGCCTGAGGAATTTAAAAATCACAATCCGGTAGTATTACAAGAACTGGCCGATAATAACGCTGAGGCGTTAGAGAAAATAAAATGGGTGCAATTTATTTTTGACTATCAGTGGAAACGCCTGCGCACGTATTGCAACAACCGGGGCATTCAAATGTTTGGCGATATGCCATTTTACGTCAGCTATGATAGCGTTGACGTGTGGGCCAACCGCGTTATTTTTGCGGTTGATGCAGACGGCAACATGACTGGCGTAGCGGGTGTGCCGCCAGATTCTTTTTCTGAAGACGGGCAACTTTGGGGAATGCCGGTGTTCAACTGGGACGTGCTAAAAGCACAGGATTACGACTGGTGGATTGGCCGTTTGCGCAAGAACATTGAATTGTATGACGTGGTGCGGCTAGACCATTTCCGGGCGTTTGCCGATTATTGGGAAGTTGCGGCTGACCAAGAAACCGCCAAAAAAGGAGAATGGAAAATTGGGCCAGGCGCTGATTTTTTCACGACTGCTGAAAAGGAATTAGGCAGCCTGCCGTTCATTGCCGAAGACTTGGGAGATATCAACGACTTGGTTTTGAAGCTGCGCGATGATTTTAACCTGCCCGGCATGAAAATTTTACAATTCGCCTGGGGCGATGAAATGCCGCAGAACGATTACATGCCGCACAACTACGCGCGTAATTTCATTGCGTACACAGGCACGCATGACAACAACACCACGCTCGGTTGGTACCGCAACGAGGGTAAAGAACATCACCAGCAGCTAGAGCA